>JALXFI010000182.1 GCA_027069035.1 bacterium | reverse complement strand
CTTTCGTGAAGACTTAGTTGTAGCAGTTGAATGTATATTCTTGGCAAAAGGGTAGCTGAGTTGTGCGCAGATTATGGAATAAAAAATCAGGACCCGATTTAATCTAAGCCCCTTAAAAAAAATGTTAGGCAACTTAGTGTATTTATTAAAATTTACCTTAATGCTAAAATTAAAGACCTGACCCCAAGTTCCATAAAACTATTCAACTCTTCCTGTGGACATGTTAATATATGTTTTCATCCACAACTCTTAAATCAATCTTCAGGTTTGTTTAATATGAAATACTATCCTCTTTTTTTAAATATCAGGAACAAAAAGTGCCTTGTTATCGGCGGCGGCAGTGTGGCTACAAGAAAGGTTTACTCTCTTCTTGAGGCGGGGGCGGACATTCATGTTATAAGCCCTAAAATAACTCACAAACTGAACAAACTCGTTAAAGAAAAGAAGATAAAATATCTGCCAAGATATTATGAAAAAGGAGACCTTGAGAATTTTTCTCTTGTCTTTTCCGCTACAGGCGATAAGGTTGTAAATAAATTGATTGCAGAAGAGGCGCGTGTGGAAAATGTTCTGCTTAATACAATAGACGAACCCGAGTTGTGCGATTTTATCGTCCCGTCGTCAATCACAAGGGATGACCTTATTATAGCTATTTCAACAAGCGGGAAAAGCCCGCTTCTTGCCCGGAAAATACGCATCCGGCTTGAAGGGCTGTTTGGTAAAGAGTATGGTGAGTTTATAAGGATTATTGGAGCAGTAAGGGCAAAGTTGTTGACAAAAAAGGAGGATTTTAAATATAATAGAAAATTACTGGAAAAACTTATTGACTCAAAACTCCTTCAGTTTATTTGTGAAGGCGATAAAGACGGCATCGATACGCTCATCAAGGATATATTTGGTCAAAAATTTTCACTTGACAGTTCAGAAGACAGCGTAAACAAGGCAGATACTAAATGAATACAGCTTTTTTCTTTACAACCGCCATATTCTACACCCTTGCCACACTCGTATATATCATCTATCTTATGACTCACAGGAAAGGCGCCCTATGGGCGGGCAAAAATCTTCTTTTTGCAGGATTTATCGTTCATATACTTACTATTGCATCGAGATTTTTTGAAGCCGGCCACACCCCTGTAACAAACCTTCATGAATCGCTGTCTTTTTTTTCTTTCCTGATAGTGCTTCTTTTTTTTATTTTCCAGAAACAATATAAGATCGAAGTCCTTGGTTCATTCGTGGCGCCATTTTGTTTGATACTGCTTATAAGCGCCACTTTTCTGCCCAAAGAGATCGTGCCGCTCTCTCCGATTCTAAAGAGCATGTGGCTGCCTGTACACATAACCCTTGCATTCCTTGGCAATGCTTTTTTTGCGCTTGCAACATGTGTGGGGGTTATGTATCTGATACAGGAACGATACATAAAAAATAAGAAATTAGGGGGGCTGTATTTTGTTCTACCTTCTCTTGAGATACTTGATGAATTAAACTATAAGTGTCTTACCTACGGCTTTCCTTTACTTACCCTTGGTATGATAACAGGCTCCATATGGGCTGAGTATGCATGGGGCTCATACTGGTCATGGGACCCGCGACAGACATGGTCGCTTATAACCTGGTTTCTATACGCCGCTCTGCTCCACGGCAGATTAACCATCGGCTGGAGGGGAAAGAAGGCGGCCGTGTACGTGATAGCGGCCTTTACAATACTTCTTTCATCCTTTTTAACCATAAGTCTTTTATCCCTTGGCTCTCATGCATTTTAAAATAATATCATGAATGTATTGATAGTAGGTTTAAATCATAAGACGGCCCCTGTTGAGATCAGAGAAAAGGTCTCCTTTTCTTCGGCATCCATACATGGCGCAGTCTCAAGACTCTGCAAACTCCCCGCTGTAAGAGAAGGCGCAATTCTTTCAACATGCAACAGGGTTGAGATACTTGCGGTCACGAAAGATATTGAACACGCCGAGAGACAGATAAAGCGTTTTGTCTGTGATTCCAACGGGGTCTCGATAGAGGCAATAGACGAGCATCTCTATATCTATGACAGAAAAGACGCCATACGCCACCTTTTCAGGGTTGCTTCAAGCATAGACTCCATGGTGATAGGGGAGCCGCAGATATTAGGTCAGGTGAAAGGCGCATACGCAATAGCCGCAGAATGCAAGACAACAGGTCTGATATTGAATCGCCTCTTTCACAAGGCTTTTAATGTTGCCAAGAGGGTACGAACGGAGACACAGATAGGGGGAAGCGCCGTATCTATAAGTTATGCCGCTGTGGAGATGGCAAGAAAGATATTCGGTGAATTTGAAGGCAAGACCGCCATGCTTATAGGCGCAGGCGAGATGAGCGAACTTGCGGCAAAACACCTTATGAGCAACGGTGTTTCAAAGCTCTTCATAGCAAACAGAACCTATGAAAGGGCTGTAAAGATGGCAAAGGAGTATGAGGCCACGCCAATCATGTTCAGGGAATTCATCCACTATATGAAGGATACGGATATAGTGATAGCATCTACCGGCGCTCCGGATTATATTCTGAAGCCGGATGACGTAAAAGAATTGATAAAAGAGAGAAAAAACAGACCTGTATTCTTTATCGACATAGCCGTACCGCGAAACATAGACCCAAAGATCAATGATATAGAAAATATTTACCTGTTTGATATCGATGACCTTCAGGGTGTTGTAGAGGCAAACCTTAAAGAAAGACAAAAGGCTGTTCGATATGCAGAAGATATTGTATCGGAAGAACTTGAAGCCTTTTCTCAATGGATAGAGACCCTTGAGGTTGTACCTACCATAAAATCTCTAAGGAAACGCTTTGAAGAGATAAAAAGAGAAGAGTTTGAGGAGGCCGAAACATCCTTAAAACACCTTTCAGAGAAAGACTTAAAGGCCGTAGAACGGATGGCCGGCGCCATAATCAACAAGATACTGCACAAACCCACTGTGCTTCTTAAAAAAGAAGGAAGAAAACTTGAAGGCGATATATACATCGAAGCGGTGAGAAAGCTTTTTGACCTTACCGAAGAAACCGAAGAAGAAGTAAAAGAGGCTTTGGAATCAAAGTAATAATCTAATAAGGAGTAGCCTTGTGAAAGAAAAAACTCTCGTTATAGGAACAAGGGGCAGTCAGCTTGCCCTATGGCAGGCCAATTGGGTAAGAGACACCCTGCTTGGTCGGTATCCGGATATGAAGGTTGAGCTGTCGAGGATAAAAACAAGCGGAGATAAGATAACGGATGTGCCGCTCGCCCAGGTAGGCGGCAAAGGGCTCTTTGTAAAAGAGATTGAGGAAGCCCTTCTTAGAGAAGATATAGATCTTGCCGTGCACAGCATGAAGGATGTCCCCACAGAACTGCCGGACGGGCTGCATATAGCGGTTACAAGCAAAAGAGAAGACCCCCGCGATGCGTTTATATCAAAAAATAATATAAACCTTAAAGACCTACCAAACGGCGCGACAATAGGGACAAGCAGTCTGAGGAGGCAGGCTCAGTTGCTCAGCTTTCGTCCCGATATAAAGATAAAGATGTTACGGGGAAATCTTGATACAAGGATAAGAAAGCTTACCGAAGGCGAAGATTTTGATGCAATAATCCTTGCATCCGCAGGTATAAAGAGACTTGGATGGGCGCAGAAGATAACCGAGACCATCGAGCCTGAACTCCTACTGCCCGCCATAGGACAGGGAGCGATAGGTATTGAAACAAGGAAAGATGATGAACGCACCAATCAACTTATCTCTTTTTTAAATCATACCGAGACCTCTGTGGCTGTAAAGGCGGAAAGGGCATTTTTAAAGGTTCTTGAAGGGGGCTGTCAGGTCCCGATCGCCTGTTACGGAACTATCGAAAACAATGAGCTTACCGTAAAGGGGCTTGTCGGAAAGGTTGACGGAAGTAAAATCATAAAGGATTCCGTTAAAGGAAGCCTTGAAGACTGTGAAGCCCTTGGAATAGAGCTTGCCAAAAGACTTCTAAATATGGGGGCAAAACCCATCCTTGACGAGGTCTATGGCACTGAAGTCCGTTAATACTTGTTTAATAAGTTTTTGTTAAGATATGGATATGGAAAACAGGAAAGGCAGGGTTTATATAATAGGCGCAGGTCCCGGAGACCCGGGGCTTATTACCATAAAAGGCAGTGAATGCCTTAAAAAAGCCGATGTGATCGTATATGACTATCTATCCAACGAGCGGTTTCTAAAATATGCAAAGGAAGGCGCAGAAACCATATATGTCGGTAAAAAAGGCGCCTGCCACACCAAAAGACAAAACGAGATAAATACTATACTTGTAGAAAAATCCAATCAAGGCAAGAGCGTTGCAAGGCTCAAAGGCGGGGACCCTTTCATATTCGGCCGCGGCGGCGAAGAGGCGCTTGTGCTTGCAAAAGAAGGCATACCGTTTGAGATAATACCGGGCGTATCCTCTGCGGTGGCTGCCCCTGCATATGCAGGCATACCCCTTACTCACAGGGAATACAACTCAACGGTTGCATTTATAACAGGCCATGAAGACCCTGCAAAAAAGGATTCAAAGATAGCATGGGACAAGATAGCAACAGGGATAGAGACCCTTGTTTTTCTTATGACCGTTACCAATCTGAAAAACACGGTTGAAAGGCTCTTAAGATACGGCAAAGACCCTGAAACGCCTGTTGCGCTTGTACGCTGGGGAACGAGGCCCGAACAGGAGACCCTTGTAGGCAGGCTCCATAACATTGTGAAACTTGCGCTGGAAAAAGATTTGAAACCGCCTGTGGTTGCAGTTGTCGGAGAGGTTGTAAATCTTAGAGCAAAACTCAACTGGTTTGAAAAAAAACCGCTCTTTGGAAAACGGATACTGGTTACAAGGACAAGAGAGCAGGCAGGTGAGTTTTCCGAGGCCCTGAGGCAGAGCGGGGCCGAACCCATTGAGTTTCCTACAATAGAAGTGATACCGCCCGACTCATGGGATGCAGTTGACAAGGCAATAGAGGAGCTTGCAACATATGACTGGATCATATTTACCAGCACAAACGGGGTGAAATTTTTTATTGACAGGCTATATTCACTTAACAGGGATATTCGAGAACTTAAAGGCATAAAGATATGCGCAATAGGACCTAAAACCTCTCAGGCCATAAAATCTCTCGGCATCAGGGTGGATATGGTCCCTGATAAATTTATAGCCGAAGAGGTTATAGAGGCGCTTGGTAAAAACACCATAAGCGGCGGCAGGTTTCTCCTTCCCAGGGCGCTTGTTGCGCGTGAGATACTTCCCCAGGAAATACAAAGGCTTGGTGGCCGGATAGACGTTGTTCCGGTTTATCAGACCGTAAGGCCTGTTCAGGATAAAGAAAAGATAAAAGATATGATCAAGAGCGGCGGGATTGATATGGTAACATTTACCAGTTCATCAACCGTAAAAAATTTTACCGAAATATTCGGGAAAGACGCCGACAGGCTTTTAAACAGTACCGCCGTTGCATGCATAGGCCCTGTAACGGCAAAGACTGCTAAGGAAAAAGGCCTGAAGGTGAGTGTTACGGCTAAGGATTACACAACCGCAGGCCTTATAGAGGCATCTAAAGAATTTTACAGTAATAACAGGGCAAAGAACCTTTGCGCCCTTTAAGAACAGGAGGCAGACAGATGTATTTTCCGGAGTATCGTCCAAGAAGATTAAGAAAAAGTGAAAGTTTAAGAAAGATGGTAAGGGAGACAACCCTTTCGGTAAACGACTTTATACTCCCGCTCTTTGCAACGGTTGGAAGCGGGATAAAACAACCTATAAACTCAATGCCGGGCCACTATCAGATGTCTTTGGATGAACTGAAAAAAGAGGTGGCTGAGATAGTCGGATTAAATATACCGGCCGTAATACTCTTCGGTATTCCTGAAAAAAAGGATCCCGTCGGTTCTCATGCATACATAAAAGACGGAATCATCCAGCAGGCAATAAAGATGATTAAGGACACTGCGCCGGATCTTACGGTTATAACGGATGTATGCCTTTGCGAGTATACGGATCACGGCCATTGCGGTATAATAAAAGACGGTGATGTAGACAACGATGCAACTCTTGAGCTTCTTGCAAAAGAGGCGCTCTCCCATGCCGAAGCGGGCGCGGATATGGTTGCGCCCTCGGATATGATGGACGGAAGGGTAGGCGCAATAAGGGAGATACTTGATGAAAACGGCTTTGATAATCTGCCGATAATGTCTTATGCGGCCAAATACTCATCAGGATACTACGGCCCGTTTAGAG
>JALXFI010000181.1 GCA_027069035.1 bacterium | reverse complement strand
CGCATCCCCTGCCTCATCAAATACCTCCCTTGCCTGTGCAGATAGAGCCAAAAGTTCTTTGCCCATGCCAACATACTGAGAACCCTGTCCCGGAAAAATAAAAGCCGTCATTGGATAGGAAACGGAAAAGCAGGCATTCAAGGTATTATTACACTGACCGTTCAATCCCAACCCCCCCACTTTATAAACACTAATTACCACCGAATAAGGGATGATGCCCATGTAAAACCGCCCCCAAAGGCAACAAGCAGTATCAAACTGTTATCGTGAATGAGTCCTGCTTTATGCGCCTCAGCCATTGCAATGGGAATTGAGGCGGCAGAGGTATTACCGTACTTGTCTATATTCATGTATATCTTTTCTTGAGGTAGAGAAAGTCTCTGAGCAGCGGAGTTTATAATCCTTGCATTTGCCTGATGCGGAATAAAAAGATCAAGATCGGCAACTCCCAAATGATTGCACCTCAAGGCCTCTAAAGATGCCTCTTCCATCATCTTGACAGCAATCTTAAATGTCTCGTTGCCCCGCATCTTCACCCCGCCTTTTTGGGCGGATGCGGCGCTTGAAGCCGTCAATCCGTTCGATGAACCATTCAAAGGGGCATAGAGCATATCCCAGAAATTACCGTTTGAAAAGATATGCGAAGACAGAAGACCTCTTTTACCTTCTTCACTCGTTAAAACAACAGCCCCCGCCCCATCACCGAATAGTATGCAGGTTGCCCTATCCTGCCAATCGATTATACTTGAGAACCTGTCCACACCCACAACAAGAACCTTTTTGGCGCTGCCGCCCTTTATATACTTATCGGCCACATCCATTGCATAGATAAAACCCGAACATGCTGCGGAGATATCAAAAGCCGATGCCGATGCCGCCCCGATTTTCTTCTGAAGAAAACATGCAGTGGATGGAAAAACCATGTCGGGGGTAACAGTAGCAACTATTATAAGATCGATATCAGAGGCTTTAATACCCGCCATTTTCAAGGCATTTGCTGATGCCTTTGTCGCAAGGTCCGAGGAATTCTGTTCTTCGGCGATCCTTCTCTCTCTTATTCCGGTTCTTTCCCTTATCCACTTATCGGAGGTGTCGACCATCTCTTCGAGTTCGTTGTTCGTTAAAACCTTTGACGGCACAAAAAAGCCTGTCCCTATTATCCGTGAGCGTATCATTATAAGAGATTATATTTCATAATTTAAAATTACTTTTTAAAAAAAGGATTCAAGGGTTCGAGGGGGCAAGAAAAAAAACGAAACACCTTGCATGATGTCTTTAACCCGCAACCCTGCGACATTTAATATCAAACAATATTCAATTCGTATCTATTACCTTAAGTCTCTTTCTTTTTGAAACCTTACTAATATCTTTATTGTTTTCAAAACTCTCAAGAAGATGGATATTAACCTTCTGGTGGGCGTAATCACAGGCAAGGCATATAGCATTTTTGATTGCCTTTGCAGATGAGGCGCCATGGCTCACAATACATATTCCATCAATACCCAAAAGGGGCGCTCCACCGTATTCGGAATAATCCACCCTTTTTTTAATCTTTGCAAATGCATCTTTTGACAGATAATAACCAAGTTTAGAAAGAGGACTTGAGAGCATCTCTCTTTTAAGCATCATCCCAAGGGTGTCTATAAGCCCCTCGCTTACCTTCAATACTACATTCCCCACAAATCCGTCACATACCACAACATCCACATCTCCGGAATATATATCCCTCCCCTCAATATAACCTATGTAGTTTAAAGAACTCTTCTTAAGAGCATCGTGTGTCTCACGTGTAAGTTCATTGCCCTTCCCTTCTTCCTCACCGTTGCTCAAGAGCCCCACACGCGGCAGTTCTTTTTTAAGTATATTAATGGCATAGACACTGCCCATTATTGCAAACTGCGCAAGGTGATGCGGCTTGCAATCGACATTGCCTCCGGCATCCAGCATGATAGCAGAGCCGGTAAGCGTTGGAAGAGACACAGCAAGGGCAGGCCTGTCCACACCTTTAAGTTTCTTTAACATGGTCATGCCCACAGCCATAGCCGCGCCTGAATTACCGGCGCTCACAACGCCGTTGGCCTCCCCCTTTTTTACAAGCTCAAAGGCGACCCTTATAGAGGAATCCTTCTTCCTCCTTAAGGCAGAAGAAGGG
>JALXFI010000180.1 GCA_027069035.1 bacterium | reverse complement strand
ATCTTATTTAGCATTTTGGCGCCAATCCCATCAAGGAATGTTTCAAGAAGAGACGAGAATCCATCGCCCAACCTATCGAAGAAGCCCAAAAGATAAAAGCAGATGCCAAAAGCAAACACAGAGAATATTCTGAGCGGCTCTCTTCTATTAATGAACGTATAGATAAACTTTTTGCGGATATGCGAGAAGAGGGGGAAAGGGGGAAAAAGATCGTGATCGAAGGGGCTGCGCAGTTTTCTGAGAAGATAAAAGAACAGGCAAAACTGGCCGCCGAACAGGAAGCTAAAAAGGTTATGGAAAAAGTAAAAAGTGATGTTGCCGACCTTATAACTAAGGCAGCAAAGGAAACTTTAAAAAAAGATATGACGGAGAAAGATCAGGAAAGACTTATAAAAGGTTTTCTGGAAAGATTAGAACTTAATTAGAAAATGTTTGTTATTGCCGAAAGATATGTAAAAGCGCTTATTGAACTTGCCCGATCTAAAGGAAAAGTTGTAGAGACAGGTGAAGAATTAAGGGCGGTGCGTGATCTTTTAAGTGTCAATAACACATTTAGAGTATTTCTTACAGGCCCGGTTTACGATTTTAGTGATAAAAAGAACGTAATTGAAAAGGTATGCCAATCTCTTAAACTATCTAAATTGACTACAGATTTTCTATTGCTTTTAATTAGAAAAAATCGTCTTGACGCTTTTGCTGAAATAGTACGTCTGTATGAAAGGTACGAGGATAAGGAGACGGGTAGGATGCGTGTTAGTGTGACACTGCCAAGGGTTAAAAAGAAAGATTCATTTTATGACAAGATAAAAGAACGGCTGGAAGAGGTAACAGGCAAAAAGGTAATTATGAACCTTGAAGAGAAGAGGGAGATTATAGGCGGAATAGTTGTCAAACTTGGAGATACGGTTATCGACGGCAGTATAAGGTCAAGGCTTTTAAGTTTTAATGAAGCTGTTAAAAAAGGTATCTAATTTATACCTATGATGTAATGTATGAATGCCTTGTTTTATTAATTTTTTATTAAGGAGTTATACAGAATATGGAAATTAGAGCAGACGAGATAAGCGCCATTATAAAGAACCAGATTATGCAGATTGGGGATGAGGTCGATGTTAAGGAGACCGGAACGGTTATTACCGTAGGAGATGGTATAGCAAGGATCTATGGTCTGGAAAAGGCTATGGCCGGAGAGCTTTTGGAGTTTCCTCATAACATCTATGGAATGGTGCTCAACTTAGAAGAAGATAATGTCGGCGCTGCAATCCTTGGGGAGGATTTCCTTATCAAAGAAGGAGATGTGGTCAAGAGGACGGGAAGGATAGTCGAGGTGCCTGTTGGTGAGTCCCTTCTTGGAAGGGTAGTAAACGCTATTGGTCAACCTATCGACGGAAAAGGACCTATAGACACAAAGGATTTCAGAAGGATTGAAGTAAAGGCCCCGGGTATTGTTGCGCGGCAACCGGTCAAGGAACCTCTTCAAACAGGAATAAAGGCGGTGGACTCTATGATCCCGATCGGAAGGGGACAAAGAGAGCTTATCATTGGTGACAGACAGACCGGTAAAACCGCTATAGCTATAGATACTATTATAAATCAGAAAGACAACAATGTTATATGTATTTACGTTGCAATAGGACAAAAGAAATCCACAGTAGCCAAGGTGGTCGAACGGCTAAAACAGTTTGGTGCCATGGACTATACCGTTATCGTTTCTGCTTCTGCCAGCGAGCCCGCTCCTCTTCAGTTTATTGCACCCTATTCGGGTGTCGCAATAGGAGAAGAATGCAGAGACAATGGAAAACATGCTCTTATCATCTATGATGACCTTTCCAAACACGCTGTGGCTTACAGACAATTATCTTTGCTTTTAAGAAGGCCTCCGGGCAGGGAAGCATTCCCCGGCGATGTCTTTTATCTCCATTCCAGACTTCTTGAAAGGGCTGCAAAACTTAAGGATGAACTCGGTGGCGGGTCTCTAACGGCGCTTCCTATAATAGAAACCCAGGCAGGTGATGTTTCGGCCTACATACCTACAAACGTTATCTCAATTACGGATGGACAGATATATCTTGAGACGAATCTTTTCTATTCAGGCATTCGTCCTGCAGTTAATGTCGGTCTTTCTGTATCAAGGGTTGGCGGTTCTGCACAGATAAAGGC
>JALXFI010000179.1 GCA_027069035.1 bacterium | reverse complement strand
GTGCCTATAGCCCACACAGGTTCATAGGCAATTACAACATCTTTTATCTGATCTTCGGTCACCCCCTTTAACCCACTTTCAGCCTGTCTTTCAATAACACCTATTGCGTTGCCCTGTTTTCTCTCTTCAAGTGTCTCACCAAGACAAAAGATAACAGATAACCCCTCCTTAAGAGCTGTAAGGACTTTTTTATTGATCTCTGCATCCGTTTCTTTAAATATATGGCGGCGTTCTGAATGGCCTAATATTACATAATCACATCCAATCTCTTTCAACATTACAGGGGATATCTCCCCCGTATATGCGCCTTGTCTCTCCCATGACATATTCTGAGCCGCAAGTTTTATGTAACCGTCCTTTACTAACTTCCCTATCTCACAAAGAGAGGTGAACGCAGGCGCAACAACAACCTCTCTGTCATCTGCCACAGGAAGAACCGATAAAAGCCCTTTTACAAGCACAACCCCCTCTTTTACCGTCAGGTTCATCTTCCAGTTTCCGGCTATCATAGGCATCCGTTTCGACCTTGTCATATCATCAGCCTCCCGCCGCTTGAGCGCCTGCACTGCACTGTCTCAGAGCCGCTATTCCGGGAAGATCCTTTCCTTCAAGCAGGGCAAGAAAAGCGCCGCCGCCAGTGGAAATATATGACATCTTTGCCATCTCACCCGCCCTGTGTACGGCAACATCGGTATCGCCGCCGCCAATTATTGTAAGGGCATAGGTGTTTGCCACATGACTTATCATTGCATAGGTGCCGCGGCTAAAGGCATCAAGCTCAAAAACACCCATAGGGCCGTTCCAGATTATCGTTTTGGCGTTTTGAATGGCCTCAGAAAACAGTGCCGTTGTTGCAGGGCCTATATCAAGCGCCATCCAATCTTTTGGTATCTCCTGAGATGTTACAACCTTGGTCTCGGCAGAAGGATCGAATTTATCCGCAACAACAAAGTCCACAGGAAGATAAAACTTAATTCCCCTCCCTCTTATCGTTTCAACAACAGCCCTTGCATCATCAATAACAGAGTCTTCCACAATGGATTTGCCAACCTCATAGCCAATGGCCTTAAAGAGTGTAAATACAAGCCCCCCGCCAACTATAAGCTTATCTACCTTTGCAGAAAGATTGCCGAGCAGCCTAAGTTTATCCGATATCTTGGCGCCGCCTACTATTGCAACCACAGGTCTTACCGGATTTTCAACCGCCCTTTCAAAATATGTTATCTCCTGCCTCATCAGGAGTCCTGCGCCGCAAACTCCGATAAACCTTGTAACGGCCACATTAGAGGCATGTGACCTGTGTGCTGTTGCAAATGCATCATTTATATAAACCTCAGCTAATTTGGCAAGCCTCTGACCGAACTCTGCATCATTCGATTCCTCTTCAGGGTAAAATCTCAAATTCTCAAGAAGCACCACCTCACCCTGCTTCATCGAAGATATTGCAGACTCAACTTCACCCCCTACCGTCTCCGGGATAAATTTAACATCCTTGTCAAGGAGCCGGCTCAGTCTTTTTGCAACAGGCGCAAGGCTCAGACCTTCGACTCTTTTACCCTTTGGCCTTCCAAGATGCGAGACAAGTATAACCTTTGCATTTTCATCCAGCGCATAGTTTATGGTAGGAAGCACAGCCCTGATCCTTGTATCATCGGTAATGTTTCCACCGTTATCAAGAGGGACATTAAGATCTGCCCTTAAAAGAATACTCTTATTCTTTATGTCCATCTCATCTATATAAGCAATATTCAAAACAAACCTCCTCTCCCAAAAGCCTAAATATGTTTTCGGGTCATCTCTTTTTACTTTAAAAAATAAACCTTGAATCTATATAAAAACATCTACTATCTTTTTGATCCAATATACTTTACAAGGTCTCTCATCCTGCATGAAAAACCCCACTCATTGTCGTACCATGCTAAAATCTTTGCCATCCTGCCGCCCAAAACCTTGGTTGAGGGGGCATCAAAAATAGATGAATGAGGATTGCCTTTAAAATCTACGGATACGCATTCTTTTTCACAGTACTGCAAAATACCCTTAAGATAAGAAGAAGCGGCATCACGAACCGCAGAGTTTATCGACTCTTCTGTAACATCCTTTTCAAGGTCAACTACAAGATCAACAAGAGAAACCGTAGGTGTCGGCACTCTTATAGCCATGC
>JALXFI010000178.1 GCA_027069035.1 bacterium | reverse complement strand
TATCTGTACGATTGTTTCATCTGAAAAATAAGGTTTAAGGAGTTCTGTCCTGCGACTTCCGACTCTTAACCCATACCTCAGTGTCCTCTATATTTTCAGCACTTGTTCTTTGATCTCTGTGTTTTCAGTGACTTCAGTGGTTAAAGTTACTGGCTTCAGTCGTTACCATGTATCCTGCAAAACCGGCATGAACCTTTCACTTTAACTTTCATTTCTATCTCTTATGTCTTCTACAGTATCAATAGTTGCATGTAATAACTACTACAGCAAAGAGGTCTACGGTTCCATGAAAGACTCTGTTGATAGGCTTGGAGGCATGGAGCGTTTTGTAAAAAAAGGTGAGAGAATACTTCTAAAACCCAATCTTTTAACCGCTAAAGAGCCGGACAGGGCTGCAACTACGCATCCTTCAGTAGTAGAGGCCGCAATAAGGCTTGTAAGGGAAACGGGTGCTGTGCCGGTTGTTGGAGACAGCCCGGCGCTTGGAAACGGCAGGAAGGTTGCGGAAAAGGCGGGTGTGCTTAAAGTTTGTGAAAGCCTTGGTGTAGAGTTTGTAGATTTTAAAGAAACCTTTGCTATTGAAAATCCATCCGGAAGATTCAAATCTTTGATTGTAGCAAAAGAGGTCGTAAAGGCGGACGGAATAATAAACCTGCCGAAGATAAAGACCCATGCCCAGATGTTTCTTACACTATGTGTAAAAAATATGTTCGGCTGTGTTGTGGGCAGAAGAAAAGCAAGCTGGCATCTTGCAGCCGGAAGGGATAGGATGGCCTTTGCAAGACTGCTGCTTGAGATATACAACCTGCTCAAGCCAAGGCTAAACATTGCTGACGGCATAACCGTTATGGAGGGCAACGGACCCGGAAGCGGCCTTCCGAGACACCTTGGACTTATTGTTGCGTCTTGTGACGGGGTCGCTATGGACAGAGTAATCACAGAGATACTTGGCGCCAAAGCACAAATCCTTCCAACTGTAAGGCTTGCAATGGATGAGGGCATGAATCTTAATTATATAGAGACTGTTGGCAAAGGTATTGACGAGATAAAGATTAATGATTTCAAGTTTCCGCCTCAGA
The DNA here is from genome assembly GCA_027069035.1 of bacterium. Lineage (GTDB taxonomy): Bacteria > Desulfobacterota > GWC2-55-46 > S146-80 > JALXFI01 > JALXFI01. The sequence goes on along the minus strand of JALXFI010000178.1, from coordinate 5,245 downwards.
TGGATGTTGAATGGTCTATACCCGAGTTTTTTAAAAAAAGACTAAAAAAAAGCCTTACACCAAGGCCTGTAGTGAACACAAAGACATGCACTCTTTGCGGGCTTTGTGTGGAGACTTGCCCTGCCGGTATTATGGAGGTCGGAAAAAAGAAGATATACATAGACTACGATCTGTGTATAAGATGTTTTTGCTGTCAGGAGATATGCCGTGAAGGGGCGATAGTTTCTATGGAGGGATGGATTGGAAGACTGCTTATACGATAATAATACAGTGCGTTGGTCGATAGCTACAGTATTTTATTTGAACCCTTGAATCCTATTTTATGCACGATATATTGATAGAAGAAAGTGTCTTTGCCGAAAACGATCGGCTGGCTCAAAAAAACAGGGACTATTTTAAAAAAAGAGGCCTCTTTGTAGTTAATCTTGTAAGCTCTCCTGGTTCAGGCAAAACGAGCCTTATTGAACAAACGCTTGAAAGGCTCTATAATGATGTTAAGATCGCGGTGGTCGAGGGAGATATTGAGACAGACAACGATGCAAGGAGAGTATCCCGCTTCGGCATACCTGTAAAACAGATAACCACCGGAAGGGCATGTCATCTTGACGCACATCTTGTAAGCCATATTATTCCATGGCTGGACGGTTTAAACGGTATAGATGCGCTTATTATAGAGAATGTAGGCAACCTTGTCTGCCCCGCTGATTTTTATCTTGGTGAGGATGTGATGGTAACATTATTAAGCACGGCGGAAGGCGATGATAAACCTTTAAAATATCCTTATATATTCAGGAAATCAAAGGCTCTTGTGATAAACAAGACCGATCTTCTTCCATACGTTGTATTTGATATGAAAAAGGCCATGGAAAACGCACTTAAGGCAAACCGCGGTCTAAAGTTTTTTCCAATTTCATGTCGCAATGGAGACGGAGTCAAAGAGTGGGTAGAGTGGCTTAAAAAGGGGCTGAAGAGCAGTTGAGTATAGGTCTTGTTCAGTTTGCCCCTGAATTTGGCAGGAATAAACAACCTTGAAAGGGTTTTTAAATCTGCTTGGTGATATTGTTTGAAGAGGTTTAAATGAAAGGATTCAAATTATATGCTGGATACAGATGGTTCTAAAAAAGGCAGCGCTCTTGTGACAGGCGGTGCAAAACGCATCGGCTCTTCCATTGCGTTGAGGCTTGGGGAACTTGGATACAATGTGGCGCTTCATTACAATAAATCTCACGAAGAAGCTGAGTCTATCGCTTCTTTAGTAAGAAAAAACGGTGTTATTTGCAATATCTATAGCTGTGAACTTTCTGATATTGATGCCATTGATCTACTTTTGCCCAAAGTATTAAGGGATTTTCCGGATCTTTGCATGCTTGTGAATAATGCGTCCGTTTATATTAAAGGTGGCCTCTTGGACGGTGATGAAAGGGTTTTTGAAGATAATTTCAATATAAATTTTCGCGCCCCTTTCTTCCTTTCAGCCGGTTTCGGAAAACTTTGCGGGGGTGGGTTGATCATAAACCTTCTTGACACGCGCGTTGCTTCTCATTCCGGCAGACACTTTATCTATACACTTTCCAAAAAGGCGCTCGAATCATTTACACGGATGGCTGCAAGAGAACTTGCCCCAAATATCCGTGTAAATGCAATAGCGCCAGGTGCAATACTGCCTCCAAAAGGAAAAAACGAAGAATATCTTGAGGGTTTTATAGAAAAAACACCCCTTAAGAGGATTGGGGATGTGAAGTTTGTTTTGCAGGCGGTTGAATTTTTGGTCAAAAATGAGTTCGTTACAGGAGAGATTATATATGTTGACGGTGGTAGACACCTCCTATGATCAAGTTTATATCTCTATTAATTCATAGTCTTCACGGCCAAGCCCGATCTCTTCAGAGTATCTTAATTGTATTCTCCAGTCTATTTCCGGGTATATCTCTCTGAATCTGTCCCTGCCGTCCGAGTTTACAAGGTCTATTGAGGCCCTGTCAATGGCCACCGGGTCGCGGGACGCCAGCACGCCGATATCATCCATTATCCTGGGTTTATTATGTCCGAAACAATCGCAGACAGGGGTTATGTTTATGAGAAAATTCATAAAGAAGAGTTTACCCTCTTTCCCTTTGACAGCTCCAAGTGCGTGTTCCGCCATCTTCTTCTGGAACTTGTCTGCGGACTCGTTCCAGTGTATGCGTATGGCGCCTTCCGGACATACGACTATGCATTGACTGCAGCCCGAACATTTTTCCGGATTTATCGATGCCTTTGTATCGATAAGGGTTATTGCTTCAAATGCGCAGTTTTCTATGCATGTGCCGCACCCTGTGCATGATTTTTTGCCCACAAAGGGCGATGCGGTCGAGTGCTGGCTCAGTTTCCCTTCCCTGCATGCGCAACCCATGCCTATATTCTTTATGCTACCCCCAAAGCCTGTAAGTTCATGCCCTTTAAAATGGGTAAGCACAACAAGCGCATCGGCAAGCGCTATTTCAGCGCCTATCTTAACCGATTTATAATATTTTTTGTCTATATCAACGTTTATATAGTTCTCTCCCCTTAATCCGTCGGCGATAATAACGGCCGAACCGAGTGTATCAAAGGTAAAACCGTGCTTCACAGCCGTTGCGATATGGTCGGGTGTCGTGCTCCTTGTGCCTTTATAAAGGGTGTTGGTGTCCGTAAGAAAAGGCAGGGCTCCTCTGGACTTTGCAAAACAAACCGCCCTTTCCGCATATTTCGGATTGATAAACGAGGAGTTGCCTTCTTCTCCAAAATGTATCTTTACCGCAGTTATGTCTCCTCTGCCAAGATCCTGCGGCCAGATCTTCTTTATTAAGGCATCAATCTTCTCTAAGATGCCGATTCTATCGGATACAATCGGAGTGAAGTAGACTTTACTTTTCATCTCAAGAATTTGGGGTCAGGTCTTTAATGTTAGCATTAGATTAAAACTTAATAAATACAATAAGTTGCCTAATAATTTTTTAGTTGGGATAAGTCGTATCCTTATTTTTTATTCCATACCCAAACCCCGAAATAGCGGGATTTGAAATTGGCAATACATCTTTAACTGCTGTGTTCTCGGCGATTTTCTTTCTCACCGTACCGGTTATGTACATCTCAAAAGAAAAATCGCCTGCTGCCTTGTATTTAAGGCGTCTTGACAATCTACCCAAAAACCTAAATCTGTTTTTGGGCTATGGTTTGTGTACAAACCAGCTACTCTTTTACCAAAAATATACATTGTACATTGCATTACAACTCCTAAGATCTAAACCTTCCCTCTTATATTGGCACTTTATGATTGCTGCTTTAAAAATGTGCCTTATCGTAGTGTATTAAATCAAAGTGAAAGAGATAAAAGGGAGATTATTCGGGTTTTTTCTCCCGCAGAAGCTCCAATAGCAAAGAGGCACATATAAAAAGATATAGCTGTTAAAACAGAGCTTTTAAGCGTTTTCATCATTTTATAGCTCCTGTTAAATGGTTAGAAGTATTTCATTTAGATAGACATAAAACTTTTGTTGTTTTTATTAAACTACGAATTACGCTGACTTTGACCACTGATTACATTTTTTACTGACCACTCATTACGATAGTTTATGACCACTCATCGGAGTGGAGCGACGCTTTCTTTTTTTATTATTTTTAACCTATCAAACCGTATCAAGTCAACTTTGATTTTTTCTTTCTCATAGATTCTCCTTTCAGATTTATTTTGTAAGCATTATGTATAAGACGGTCCATGATGGCATCGGCAAGGGTTGGATTTCCGATAGTTTCATGCCAGTGATCCACAGGGAGTTGACCCGCTATAATGGTTGAATGTATCCCGTGTCTGTCTTCAAGGATTTCTAAAAAGTCTCTTTGTTCCTGATCGGTAAGCACTGAAAGTCCCCGGTCATCTATCACCCAAAAACAGAGATAGGTTTTTGGGTAAATGAAAGAAGAAGATATGGCAAAGTACTAAGGGAGTAGTGCGTTTAAAAACAGGCAAAAAGCTATAGACAGAAAGATTTATCTAAATTTAGAGAGACTAAAAGGGCTGATATTATAAAATAACATTGTGTAGTTAAAAAAATATACCTGAACAACTTATTACAATGACTACACGCAATTTCTATATCGGAATTTGGGTTTAATACTTGTACTGCTTAATGTAAAATTTCATTTTTTCTTACCTCCTCTTCATTTTTTTGTTATACTCCAGATTATCTTAATAAATAGGCCATGAATAATATCCAATCAATTAAGGTGCTCAATAACTCATCGGAGAATTTTTGTGTAGAGTTATAAGGTGAATATTTCGAAAAGCTTACAAACACATGAATGGATTGCCCCAAAAGGCACACGTTTGCCGGATTTCATTATATGTGGTGCGATGAAGTGTGGGACATCTACTGTCCACGCATTACTGAACAAACATCCGCGTATCTATATTCCTAATTGTGAAATAAACTTTTTTGATATTGACGACATTTTTCAACATCCTGATTTTTTTTTCCAAGAAGACAATCACTGGACTTGGCCTAATATCTCAAATAATTCAAAAGAATTCTGGAAATGGTATCAAAATTTTTTTTATGATGCTCCAGAAAATTGCCTTATCGGAGAAGACTCAACTTGCTATCTCCCCTCATCAAGAGCAAGTTACAGGATTGCGTTACAAACGAAAGCGATTAAAGTAATAATTTGTCTCAGGCAACCAACATTCAGGGCTTATTCGCAATATTGGCATATGCTCAGAACCGGCCGAGCGTTTTTTGATTTTGAAGATACCATAAGGTTCACACCAACTTACGTGCTTGAACGAAGCATGTATCTCAGTCAGATTCGTGAATTTATTAAGCATATTCCGAGAAAGCGAATATTTTTCTTTGTCCTAGAAGAGTTTCTTGCCAACAAAGAACACACAGTAAAGAAGTTGGCTAAGTTTCTATCATTAAATTATGATGATTTTCCTGAAGGTGTGTTGGATGGTCATGCAAATAGGGCAAGGATCCCAAGGAGCGTCAAATTGCAGGTATTTAAGAATCGGATGCTTAGACCTTTTGGCAAAATGTATTATCAGCATAGGCTACCATTTTCTGTAAAGACTATGGAAAAGAAAGGTCTTATCTTTGCTGAATTTGTCAATAAACTACACGACAAAGTAAACCCTTCAAAACCACGATCAATCCCAAAGATGAATCCTGCCACAAAAGAATTTCTGGATAGATATTTTAGGACAGAATTAAAAGGCCTAGGGGATATA
>JALXFI010000177.1 GCA_027069035.1 bacterium | reverse complement strand
CAACTATTTATTTTTCAAAGATCAATGTTAACGATGTTATGCTACAATATCTTTTAATTACTGTTAACGATGTTATGCAACTTCTGCTGTTAACGATGTTGTGCTAGTTGTCAACTATTAAGTTAACCGATTTTTTTGTATCCCCTTGGCGTTATCATCCTTCCATTATAAATAAGTGTACTTTTATTGCCTATGATAACGATGGTGGTCATATCGACCATATCATAGTAATCCGGCAGACCCTCAAGTGTGGTAAGGATTACGCTTTCACCCTCCCTTGTGCCGTTTTTCACTATGCCCACGGGTGTTTGAGGCACCCTTATATCGGATACAATCCTAACCGCATCTACCAAGTGCTCAACCCTCTTTTTACTCTTTGGGTTATAAAGCATGATTACAAAATCCGCCTTAGCCGCTGCCTCGACCCTCTTGAAGATCAACTCAAGCGGGGTAAGAAGGTCGCTTAAGGATACAGATGCAAAATCATGCATAAGGGGAGCGCCAAGAAGGGATGCCGCCGCCGCAAAGGCAGGCACGCCCGGCACAACCTCAATCTTAAGTTTATAATCTGTCCGCCGTATACGGCCAGCCTTTTTTTCATCGTTAAATTTCAGCTCTTCAGCCCTTAACAGCTCAAAGACAAGCCCCGCCATCCCGTATATACCCGGATCGCCGCTGCTTACAAGAACGGTTATCTTCCCATCTATAGCGGCATCAAGAGCCGCCCTGCACCGCTCAACCTCCCGCATCATACCGGTAGAGATCACCTCTTTACCGTCTATAAGCGGCCGTATAAGGTTTATATAGGTGTCATAGCCGACAATAACATCACATGCCTTTAGCGCCTCTGCGGCCTTAACGGTAAGGTGTTCCAAGCCACCGGGGCCGATACCGACTATATAGAGGACGCCTTTGCCATTGCTATCGTCACTCTGCCCAGTTTTTGTTTCTCTACCCATATATCATTTACTCCCGCCGACTTTAATGAGGCCGGCTCACAAATCCCTCCGACCCCTATTTTATCTAAAACCCTCTCGGAAACACCCGATGGAAGCGGCATGGATTCAAGTTCATCCCTTGAATAAAAATCTATTTTAAGGCCGTATTTAGCAGCAAAATCATTTAGCCCCTTCTCATCCATCTTTATATCCACTGTGGCAAGATTTTTTACAGAAAGCGGAGAAACCCCATATCTTTTTAACGTTTCAAAGCAGGCTTCTTCAACTTCTTTACATGAAACGCCCCTTTTGCAGCCGATACCGACGACTATCTCCTTAGGCCTCAGCAGAAAGCAGTTGGAAGAAGTATGAGGAACTATCCTTTCGGTTATCAGCACAACCACTTCTTCCTCTTGTCTTTTATTTTGAGAAAGAGAAGGCAAAAAGCGATAATCTCCTGAAAAACCCTTTAAGAAATCCCTTATATTATTAAGCCTTACAGGGGCTTCGTCAATAAAGACAACTCTCCTGCCGTTAAGTATTGCCGAATTTACAAGCCTTATCCTGCCGATATCCTCGATAGCGCAGTTGATCCTTGAGGCAATCTCCTCTATACACGGCAGGTTGTTTACATCGGTGCCGGTCGTAATAACAGGCCGTCCGCCGATAAGACGCGCAACCCTTTCTGCAAGCCTGTTTGCTCCTCCAAGATGCCCTGAAAGGAGGCTTATTACATACTCTCCTTTCTCATCTAAAACAAGGACGGCCGGATCTTTGTCTTTGCCTTTTAAGAGCGGCGCTATACTCCTCACAACGATGCCTGAAGCCATTATAAATATCAACCCATTATAAGATTGAAAAGCCGAAGCGACCTCGTCTTTAAGTGATGTAAAGTATCTGCACGGCAAGTCTCTTTTCTCCCTTAATCTGTCAGGCAGACACAAGACAGAGCCCTTAAGCGCCTCCTGTATCTTCCCGGCAAGATGCATACCCTTTTCCGTAACGGCAAAGACAACGTAATCCACAGCCAATACCCTATTGTTGTAAGTACCTTATTAAATAAAATGGTTATTGAGTTAACTCCGAAAGTTCTTCAGACCCCTTCTGTTTCTGAGCGAAACTCACCGAGAGCATTGGGGATACACAACCGGACAAGCAGGATGGGGAAAGCCGGCCCTTCAGAGGCCGGAAGGGGCAAAGTATTCCCCGCCTGCGAGTCCGGTAAGGGTCAATGCGGAGGTGGTGCAGCAAAGAAACAGAAGGGGTCTCCATAATCTTCGGATTAAAATCAATAGTCATTTTAAATAATCAATGATGCTATTGCAAATATGTCTATCGCAATAAGCATTGGAGAAACCTCGCTCTTTTTGCCGGTAAGCGCCTTAATAACCGTCCAGCTTAAAAAACCCCATATTATCCCCTGAGTAATAGAATATGTGGCGGGGATAAGGATAAGGGCAAGAAATGAAGGAATCGCATCATCTAATGAATACCAATTGATCTTCATCACAGGCCTCATCATAAAAACACCCACAACGACCATAGCCGGCGCCGTTGCTATGGAAGGTATCATGGATAAGAGAGGCGAAAATAAGATTAAAGGCAAAAACAAAAGGCCGGCAACTACAGCGGTGAGCCCCGTTCGCCCTCCCTGTTCAACACCTGCGGCAGATTCGATATAACTCGTCCCGGGACTTGTGCCAAAAATACCTGATATTACGGTAGAAATAGAATCAACTATCAAAGACTGCCTTATATTTTTCGGCTCCCCGTCTTCGTCAAGGAGATCGCCTGCCTCTGCAATGCCGATAAACGTTGAGATGCTGTCAAACATATCGGTAAAAAGAAACGCAAATATGACCGGCCACATGGCAAATTTCATGGAGCCGATTAAATCCATCTTAAGAAAAAGGCTAAAGTCCGGAAGGGCAAAGAACCCCTTCCATGACACCAACGACGGGGAGCCGAAAAACTGTGTTGCGTCACCCCAGATCCGTCCCACAGGAACCGACAGGAACGTGGTAAACGCCATTCCGAGTATCAATGCCCCTTTTATCCTTCTTACAACAAGTATCGATGTAAAAAAAAGTCCCGCCGCAAATGTCAATGTTATGGAGTTGATGCCTCCAAAACCAATGATTGTAGCCTTATTTGCGACAATAAATTCGGCATTGATAAAACCTATCATGCTTATAAATAAACCTATGCCTGCGGCTATGGCGTATCTTATCTGACCGGGGATTGCCTTGAGTATGTAGCTTCTGATATTAAAGACGGAAAGAAGCAGAAACACAATGCCGGACCAGAATACAGCTCCAAGGGCGGTCTCCCATCTTATCCCCGTTGCGTTGACGATGTAGAAAGTAAAGAATGCGTTTAAACCCATACCCGGGGCAAGGAGTATCGGGTTGTTTGCATAGACGCCCATCATAATACTGCTAAAGGCGCTTACAATGACCGTCGCCGTAAGCACTCCGCTGAAAGGCATGCCTGTATTGCTTATAATGGAAGGGTTTACAACAACTATGTATGCGCCAGAGAGAAAAGTGGTTATCCCCGCAATAACCTCTGTTTTAAAATCCGTGCCGTTTTCTTTAAATTTAAAATACTCTTCCATTTTAAAAATCTTTTACAAGTTTAGTCACACGCTCTACAGCAAGATTGAATAGCTTCTCTCCTTTCTCTTTCGCTGCCTTCCCGGGATCACCCCACACCCCCCCGGGCCAGTATCCAACCTTGTCCCTAACAAGAAAAGGCCTTGGAAACTCTGGATACCCTTCCTTAGACCTGCCCTTTACAAGTTCTTCTCTTAAGTAAAGCATCAAAGACGTCTCTATCTCGCCTGCATGCGAGTCGTTCTTTGTCTCTACCATATCTAAAGCTTCTTTTAAGATAAGGTCATAAACAGAGAGTACTGCCATCTTAACATCCGTTAAGCACCTTATTAAATCCTCCCCTGCCTCCTTCATCGCCGTCATGTGAGAACCGCCTGCATGTCCCGATATAAGCAAAAAATTCCTCAGGCCCTTTTCATGTGATGATATAACTATGTCCTTTATAAGCGACCTTAAGGAATCAAAGCCTATACCTATGGTGCCGGGGTGCTGAGAAGTGGATGTGCAGATACCGTAATGAAGAGGAGGCGCAAGGAATAAAGGCACATTCTTATCCACACACTTAAGCACCTCTTGCACCACCATCGTATCGGTAGAAAGCGGCAGGTGCTCTCCGTGTTCCTCCACCGTGCCGAAGGGAACGGCAAAGGTCTTTGTCCTCTTAAGCTGATCGGTAAAATCCTTCATTGTACAATCCGTTAAAATCATATCTTCCTCTTTATCCATAGTTTATTGTAAAGATACAAACCGACAATACTGCCCACTCCGTCAGCAATAACATCGGAGACCGTTGAAAATCTGTGCGGGACAAAATACTGGTGCACCTCGTCTGTTACTCCGTAGGCAATAGATATTAAGAATGTGTAGAAAAACAAGGCCATCAAGGTTTTTTTGCTGAAAGATACCGACATCGCCCTGAAGAGCAATATGCTTAAGATACCATACTCGACAATGTGATAAAGCTTATCTGAAAATTCAAAGTCAGGCAGTTCCTTGGTGGATTGCAGGGTTGAAAGAAAGAAGATGAAACCCATATAGGCAATAAGGACAAGCCAGTGAAACAACAGCCTTCTTCCATCAACCTTTTTTTCTATAACCATGTTCAAACTTTCCGTCATAAAGTTTTGACCTCTTCCTTTCATAATCTTTATCGCTTATCTGCGGTTTTACAGAGAGTGTTCTCCCCACTATTATCATTGCCTGTCTTGAAATATCGGCTCTTTCTATCTTAGCTGAGATATCCTTTAAAAAGCCCCTTACGATCTTCTCGTCCTCCCATGCAGCTCTGTAAACAACGGCAACAGGGGTATCTTCAGGATACCCGACCATGAGTTCTTTCACAACATCTTTGATCATGCCGATACTTAAGAATATACACATCGTAGAACCATGCATGGAAAGCTTGGAGAGCCTCTCCTCCTCAGGCACAGGTGTCTTGCCTTCAAGCCTTGTAAATATCACGGTCTGGGTTATCCCGGGCAGGGTAAGTTCCTCCTTAAGCGCTGCAGCAGAGGCAAAGGCCGAGCTGACACCTGGAACAACCTCGTAAGGTATGCCTTCACTTTCAAGTACATCAGCCTGTTCCCTTAGGGCGCTGTAAAGGCTCGGGTCGCCGCTATGCACCCTTACAACACTTTTCCCTTTCCTTGCCGCCTTTACTATAACACCCATTATATCTTCAAGTGTCATCGTAGCGCTGTTATATATATCCGCATCATTACGGACATACTCTAAAACTTTCTCTTTAACAAGAGACCCTGCATAGACCAGGACATCGGCGCCTTCAACAAGTCTTTTACCTTTTATGGTAATAAGTTCCGGGTCGCCGGGGCCGGCACCCACAAAGTATACACAAATCCCCTTTTTTTTCACCTGTCTCTCCTTATATATATTCAATAGGCTTTACAGTATAATCCAAACCGAAACCTATTATCCAGAAAAACTTTTACCTCAAATGCGGAACTGTACGCAGATTATGGAACAAAAAACAAGGACACAATCCTAATGCTAACATTAAAGACCTGACCCCGATGGTTAAAGTTTAACCATTAAAAAACCGAAATAAGGATTAGAGTTCATGAAGATGTCTTTATCTAAAATTTTTAGAGAAAAAAATGTGCATCCTGAAAAAAACAGTCCTATACTCTCTAACCCTTATATTACTGTCTTTACCATACAGTTTCACAGCACATGGTTTTGAAACCTTGTCTCTTTTAAACAGGGCGTTTCAGGTGGGAGCGGCATTTATGACAAACCTTGCCATACACGAGACCGGACATGCAGCGGCGGCAAGTTATGTCGGAGCGGAGGGGATAAAACTCAACTTTCTTACAAAGCATGACGGCCAGTTCTTCCTGGGAAGGGCAAATGTCGATAGAATAGACTACAGGTCACGACTGCCTTACAGTATGGGCGGCGAAATAGCAACAAGCCTTACATTTGAATATGCGCTTGGAAGGTACAGAAAAGAACCGACGGTCTATAACAGGTCCCTCCTTCTTTTCAGCTCAACAGACTTTCTCTGGTACTCAATCTATTCCTTTTATCTAACGGACGGCAACCCTGATTTTGATCCAATAGCTGTAAGGAATGAGACAGGGTTTTCAAAGGAATCAATATTCTCTATTGCCCTTGCTCAGTCTCTGTTAAATGCTTACAGGATTTATTCTGGATACGACAGGATAGTCCCTTACTTTACATTTGATAAATACTCCGTGTCATTTAATGTGAGGGTCAACTTTAATTAGTTTTCATCCGGAAAGTGTTCTTTTTCGCCTGCTACTTAGCTCAATAACTCAATGAACTCCGATGTT
>JALXFI010000176.1 GCA_027069035.1 bacterium | reverse complement strand
GCTAAGGGTAGTGCCCAACAAATTTCCTGCCTTAAGGGTCGAAGGTGATATAGAAAGGGCTGGGGACGGGATATATGACAAAATGAACGGCTTGGGCGCTCATGAGGTTATCATTGAATCTCCATTGCATACCAATACACTTTCAACCCTTTCTGCAAAACAGTTTGAAGATGTACTCTGGTCGTACCGCGACAGAATAATCGACCTAAAAAAAGACAAACGGCTTAAATATGTCCTGATATTTAAAAACCATGGGAAGGAAGCAGGGGCGACGCTTGAACATTCCCACTCTCAGTTAATAGCGCTTCCTATCGTACCGAAACGAGTTAATGAGGAGATGGACGGTTCGCTCGCCTACTACAATTACAAGGAAAGGTGCATTTACTGTGATATAGTAAGGCAGGAAACACTTCAAAATACAAGGGTGGTTGCTGAGAATCAGGATTTTTTAGGCATAGTGCCTTATGCGCCAAAAGCGCCCTTTGAAACATGGATATTGCCCAAAAAACACGGTTCGGTCTTTGAGAACATACAAAAATTTGAATACAGGAGTCTGGCTCAAATATTTCTTGAAATACTCAAAAGGATAGATAAGGTCTTGAGCAAACCTCCTTATAACTTTATGCTCCACACATCCCCATTAAATTATGGTGAAAGCGAATACTATCACTGGCATTTTGAAATAATGCCAAAACTTACCAAGGTTGCCGGTTTTGAGTGGGGCGCAGGGTTTTATATAAATCCCACACCGCCTGAAGAAGCCGCATCGTTTTTACGTGAGGCAATTATTTAAAGTAAGTTTAACACCTTTTTTAAAATTTAAGATGAACTTTTGGATTTCTCTTACCCGTATTTTCTTAATTTCGACACATAAAAAAAGATGGTCTATCGCCTATTAGAAAGGATCAAGGAAGCGCCCTCTGATGTCGGACTCAAGGAAAGGCCTGCTTATATTCTGGAAACCATCTCTGAGCTTACATCTTCTCAGGCTTTGCTCTACCTTTTAGATAAAGAAAATACCGTACTAAACCTTATGGAGGGCGCAGGTGACGGATGGAAAAATACACCAAGAAATTATCCTGCCGACAGAAGCCTTTTAGGTCTGTGTATAAAAGAAAATAAACCACTTAAGGTAGACTCCATAGGTTATGATGGGTCATGTCTTGGCATAAAAGATGAATCCCTTATCGGATTTGAAAGTGTTTTATTTGTGCCTTTAGGCTCTACAAGGGATGAGAAGACCTTAAGCGGAGTTCTTTGTTGCAAACAAGGTAAAAAAAAGGAACTGACGGCATTTGAGCATAAGATCTTTGACAGGCTTTGTTCCTATCTGTCGGACACGTTATGGTGCCTGCAAAGTCTTGATCAATACCAAAAGAGGGTACGGGAGCTTACCCTGCTCTATGAGATAAGCAGAGCGATCATCCTTACAACTATCAACCTTGATAAGCTGCTTTTTATTATCCTCACTGCTGTCACTGCCGGAGACGGTCTCGGTTTTAACAGAGCTATGCTCTTTCTTGTGAATGAAAAAACAAGAGTGCTCCAGGGTATGTTAGGGGTAGGCCCTGACAGCGCTGAAGAAGCAGGCAGGATATGGAATGAAACAAGAGAAAAGAATTTGGGGCTTATTGATCTTATATCCATAGAGAAAGAAAAGAATCCGCCGGTGTTTAGCAAACTCGATCAGACCGTTAAATCCATAAGATTTTCTCTTGATGAAGATTCCATATTGACCCATACCGTTAAAGATATGAGACCATACAATATAGTAGACACCGAGAATTTGCCTTATAACTGTAGTAAAATCTTTGAAAGGCTTGGTTGCCGCACCTTTGCGTCACTCCCATTAATCGCTTCAAACAGGGTGGTGGGTGTTATTGTTGTTGATAATTATTATAACGGCAGACCAATAGTCGAAGATGACATAGACATACTTATGGCATTTTGCAGACAGGCAGGATTGGCGGTTGACAATTCTTTGCTTTACAGTAAACTTAAAGAATCACATGAACAACTTATCGACATGCAGGCAAGTCTTATACATGGTGAAAAGATGGTCGCACTGGGTGAAATGGCTGCGGCGCTTGCCCACGAGATAAGAAATCCTCTTGTTGCTATTGGGGGATTTGCAAAGCGTCTTAAAAAGGAGAAAAAAGAAAATCTTAAAGAGACATATTTAGAG
>JALXFI010000175.1 GCA_027069035.1 bacterium | reverse complement strand
ATCTGACCCCATGAATAAAACTCCGCTGTGGCATTTATAGTCTCCAATTGAAGTTCATAAAAACTCATCTTTTCGGGTCTGAAGACCACATGGTGGGCATCATAAAGGCTCCAGTCCTTTGTGATTACCCTGCCGTCTCTCTCCATTTTATTGAAAAAATTTGTGCCGGGAAGCGGCGTCAGTACCATAAATTGAACAGAATCAAGGTTGTTTCTCTTGGCAAACTTAACGGTATTGCGAATGGTATCCTTTGTGTCTTCATCGGATCCAAAAACAAACATACCATGTATGCGTATACCGAATTCATGAAGAGTATCTATGGCCTCTTCGATATCTTTTACGCTCTGTTTTTTATTATACAGCGCAAGGGTCTTTGGATTTATGGACTCAAAACCGATATAAAGCGTGTGGCATCCGGATCTCTTCATAAGCTCAAGCAGTTCCCTGTCTTTAGCCACCTCAACCCTCACCTGAGCACTCCACCGCGGGGTTAAATCCTCTTTTATCATATCCCTTAAAAGAGATTTTGTTCTTGCAGGGCTTGCGGTAAAATTATCATCATAAAAAAAGACCCAGTCGTGCCAGCTCGAATCAAGATTGGCCCTGTGACGCCTCAACTCATCAAGCACCTTCCCGTTATTCCTGAAACGGTACTTTCTTCCAAACATACCGGTTACAGAGCAAAAACTGCAATCATATGGACATCCCCTTGATGTCATAACAGGGGTTATGCCAACACCCTTAAAATTCTTTACAATCGAGAAATCGGGAGAAGGAAGCAGGTTAAGGTCTTTGCACAGAGGTGGAGTTTCGTTATGAAAGGATTTTCCATCTTTTATATATGAAATACCCGGGATATTCTCAACACCCTTACGCAACCCAAGCGCCCTTATAAAGTCAAGGATAACATCATCCGCCTCGCCGCGTAAGACATAATCCGAGTGTTTAAGAGCCTCTTCCGGCATATAGGTCACATGAGGCCCACCCATAAAAACGGTTTTCCCGGCATCTCTGAGGATACTTGCAATCTCATACGCCCTTGGAGCCGTAGAGGTGATAGTGGATATGCCAACAGCATCGGCAGTCATAAGTTGCTCTATATCAAGTTCAGAGGCCGTCTCCACAAAACTCTCCACTTCATATCCGGCTTTTTTAAGAATAGAACCAAGAAGAACCGTCCCTAAACGGGGCAGCGCCATCTTGGTAAATATATGGAACCCCGGCGGTTTTGGTTCAATAAGCGCTATTTTCAAAGTTTAGAGCCTCTCGATTAATTCTCCGGTAAAAATCCCATTCAATTATTACTGCAACCGGCAATCTACATAAACTATCAAATCCTAACCAACTCACGCGGCTGATGTCAAGACAAATCCAACAATTAGACCAATGTGTATCTAATCAGTTTCTCTTTAATCTTCGGCACATTTCAACAAATCCCTTAGGAAAATTCCTGTTACTTGAAAAATGGATATGTATATAACTAACAAGCGTATTATTATGGAGATAGCCCTGAGCTAAAGAGTCACCCATGCCGGATGATGAATTTTCCCTTAACCTGTATACTCTTTTAAATTTACTCGAAACCGTAGAGTCTCCCTCTATCTCGGAATAGTGAAACTCATGCCCCCTGAGTCTATGCCCCTTCTCAATGAATGAAATATCCTCCGTCACCTCAACCTCTTTGTATCCAAGCGTTCTCCTCCGATCAAGCATCCTTGAAGTCCACGGGAATATGCCTGCCATCTCATAACTTCTGCCGTCAAAATCTCTTAAAATTCTTCCAAGATAGATAAGCCCGCCACACTCGGCGTATATGGGAAGCCCTTTATTTGAAAGTTTGTTTATTTCATCCCTTAGAGATTTATTCGACCGGAGTTTTTCGGCATAAAGTTCAGGGTAGCCGCCGCCTATATATACACCGTCAACACCGGCAGGAAGGCTTGTGTCCCGTATAGGGCTAAAGCCTTTTATCTCAGCGCCCAATTCCTTTAAAATATCAAGGTTCTTTTCATAATAAAAGGAAAAGGCCTCATCCATTGCCACCGCTATCGTACAGGTCTTACTTTGGGGGATGGCCGGTTTCTTTTGAACCTTATCGCCCTCTTTACCCGCTGAAGAAAGTGATAAAAGCGTCTTTAAATCTATGCTCCTCCCAATATTGTCTCTAAGTCTTGTTAACGCCTTTTCCAATCCCCTGTCTTGAGATGAATGCCCGAAATCGATTGAAAGGCCAAGGTGCCGTTCGGGAAGAACCACATCACAATCCTTTTCAAGATATCCGATAACCCTTGCAGTACACCTCTCCTCAACCGCTTTCTTAAGTATTGTAAAATGTCTGTGTGAGCCGACCTTGTTGAAGACAACCCCTGCGATCTTTACATCCGGATCAAACCTTTCATAGCCGTAAACAAGCGGCGCTATGCTTTGAGCCATCATGGAGGCATCTACAACAAGCATGACAGGAATCCCCAGGACCTTTGCGATATCTGCGGTGCTCCCTTCACCCTTGCCGTCGTCCTTGCCGTCGAAAAGCCCCATAACCCCTTCAATCACCCCGACATCGGCATCAGAGAGGGCGGTTAAAAAGGTATCCTTTACCTCTTCAACACCCATCATCCATGTGTCAAGGTTGTATGAGGGCCTTCCGCATACCGCCCTGTGAAATTGTGGATCAATATAATCAGGGCCAACCTTAAAAGGCTGAACCCTGTACCCCCTCTCCTTTAACACAGACATAAGCGCAAGGGATACGGTCGTCTTTCCCGATCCGCTGGAAGTCGCCGATATTATAAATGAAGGTGTTTTTTTCACCTGAAAATTCTCTTCTGCCGGATTTTCATTCCCCTTTGTGCCGAAAAGTCGGGATGAACGTTTCATTATAATATTACGATGGCTCAATAAAAAACGGTGGGTTTTAACAACTGGTTCGGCCCTCCGTTTATAAGCTTTGCGAACTCCACATCTTCAAAATAATCTATAATATTCAGGCACCCGTAGTCCTGCTCGATCCTGAAGAATTGTGTAAGGGGCAAATGAAGCACATTACATAGTATCGCCCTGTTAACCCCTCCGTGTGCAATAACGAAAATATTCTTTCCTGTATGCTTTTTTATAAGCTCATTAATGGCAGGCATAACCCGTTCATTTAGATCAAGCAGGTTCTCCCCTCCCTTGACCCTGTAATGGGCAAGGTCTCTGAACCTGAACTTGGCCTCATCAGGATAGCGCGCCCTTACCTCTTCCATATTAAGCCCCTCCCACCTTCCGAGATTTACCTCTCTTAAGGAAGGGACCTTTTCATATTCAATGCCAAGCCTGCCGGCTATAATCTCTGCGCCTTTATACGCCCTCTGAAGGTCGCTTGAGTAGATTGCATCTATCTCCCTTTCAACAAGAAACCCGGCAAGCCTCTTCATCTGCTCTACACCCCTGTCCGTAATATCCACATCAAAGTGTCCATTAAATCTCAACTCGTGGTGATTTGCAACCTCACCGTGACGGGCAAGAAAAAGTCTTGTAAGTTCCATCAGTCCTCCATGTTTTTAGTAACAACACTAAATAAGCAAAAATATAAGGAAGAGTGTTTCGCTCAACTCAGCGGTTGCCCCCATAATATCCCCCGTAACACCGCCTATCCTCGAATTAAAATACCTCTTCAACAGATAAACAAGTAAAACTACGGCAAGAAAAGCAAGCAGCCCCTTATAGCCCAGCAAAATACCCAGCAGGAACAATGCGGCAAACAGATTCACGGAAAGGCTGAAGCCGTCCGTTCCATCCACAAATGCCTTGCCAAGGCCGGCCTTTTTACGCGCATAAGAAGAGAGGTGATTAAGATAGACAATACTTACTTTACCCACCACAGGAACAAGAAAGAGTACGGTCGGGGCACGTGATATGGAAAGCGCATCTATAGCAAGATACTTTAAAAGCAGCACCATAAAGAGCGCTGTCATCCCGAACGGGCCTGCATCCCCTTTGGACATTATCTTTAATCTTTCATCCCTGCCGCTTCCGCCCATAAGTCCGTCAATCGTATCTACAAGCCCGTCAAGGTGGAGCGCCCCTGTAATAAGCACCCATATTAAAAGCAGAAGGCCGCTTGCAACGCCATACGGAAAAAGCCTGTAAAGCAGATACATGGAAACAAAGAGTATAACCCCCTGAAGCGCCCCCACAACTGAAAAAAAGGGGACAGTCTCCATAAGGCTCTCTCTGGAGACCTCCTTTGCTCTGCCCAAAGGCAGGGGGGTCAAAAACTGCGCTGCAAGGATAAAGGTTTTAATCATTTACAAGCTCCGATTATAAGGATTTATTCCGCCTCTTTTGACACGGATGCATCTTCAAAGGTAGCCATTTCATTATATATCTTTATGCCTGCCTCTATAAGGCCGATGCCAAGCGCCGCCCCCGTACCTTCGCCAAGTCTCATCGAAAGGTCAACAAAGGGTTTAATGCCTATAATATCAAGCATGGTTTCATGTCCCTTCTCCATAGACTTATGCGCCGAAAACATATAACCCTTCACTTCCGGTTTAAGCTTATAAGCAATAAGCGCGCCTGCCGTAGAGATAAAACCATCTATTACCACAGGTATCCTGAGATATGCCGCGCCAAGGATAAGCCCTGCAATTGCGCCTATCTCGGCGCCTCCAACCTTGGAAAGCACATCAAGCGGGTCTTCGGGGTCAGGAGAGTTTAAGGCAACAGACCCTTCTATCACCCTTATCTTTCTTTTATAAGTTTCATCATCCACACCTGTACCCCTGCCTGTAAGCTCCGAAACACTCTTGCCGGAAAAAACCGATACAATGGCGCTGCTCGGCGTTGTGTTGCCTATACCCATCTCACCCGTACCAAAAATATTATACCCCTTATCGGCGTATTCCTCGGCAAGCAAAATTCCGGCTTCAACAGAGCGAACCGCTTCTTCTCTTGTCATGGCCGGCCCTTTAAGCATATTAGCCGTCCCCTTTACAACCTTCCTTATAACCAGCCCTTCCATATCTTCAAAGTCGTGGTCAACTCCGACATCCACAACCACGACATCCGCCCCCACATGCCTTGCAATAACGTTTATAGCCGCCCCTCCGCGTATAAAATTATATACCATCTGAGGGGTTACCTCCTTTGGAAAGGCAGATACCCCCTCTTCCGTAACGCCGTGGTCTCCGGCAAAGGTAAAGACAACCTTTTTATTGAGCGCAGGGCTTAAATCTTCCGTTATGGCAACAACCACGGCAGCAAAATCCTCAAGCCTTCCAAGGCTTCCTCTCGGCTTTGTAAGGTTATCAAGATGCTTTCTTGCCTTCTCGCTAAATCTCTGTTTTACAGGCTCAATCAAATCAAGTGTTTTCTGAATCTTATCCACTGCAATACCTCCTGTCTGAAAAAAATAGGGACAGCGACCGTTTTTTTACTATCCATTGCATGTTTTGGAATACCTGCCTTCTTCATCGCATTCCTCAATTTTTAAAGTGGTAAAATCTGAACTTATGGGATAGTTTCAAAACTTACCATTTTACTGCCAAAAGCACAATAACCATAAAATCATGAATTACTGCTATTATGATATTATAGACAATATACACAATAGTCAAGCATCACCCCAAATCCCGCGATAGCGGGATTTGAAATTGGTGATACATCCTTAACCGCTGTGTTCTCGACGATTTTCTTTCTCACCGTACTGGTTATGCACGCCTCGAAAGAAAAATCTATTTAAGGCACCTTACCAATTTACCCAAAATCCTAAATATTTGCTTTTGGGTTATAACTGTTAAAGAACTCCCGGGACATAAGACATTAACCTTCGATATGCACACCTTGCACCTTCACATAAGGTTAAAGCTGTAGATATTTTGGATGGCGCTATAGGTTCTCAGAATTTTAGTGCACAAAAACTGCACAACATAAAAGAAAAGGGGCTAACCAATGTTGGCTAACCCCTTGATTTTTTTGGTGGGCCGTCGGGGAATCGAACCCCGGACCCGCTGATTAAGAGTCAGCTGCTCTGCCTGACTGAGCTAACGGCCCATAAAATCTTGATACACGATCTTGAAATAGTGGATACCGCAAATAGTATGACGCGGTATTTACGGAATGTAAAACGTAATGCGCCTGGAGGGATTCGAACCCCCGGCACTCGGAACCGGAATCCGATGCTCTATCCCCTGAGCTACAGGCGCTAAAATTCTGCAAAGCAAAATTTTAGTTGTATTTTTACTTCACAAAATAGTCTTTTTTTTTTCAACAGATAAAATATTTTCAGTAATTTGCGAAGCAAATTACATTGCAAATTTTTCTCGGAGAGAAAAATTTGGGGTGAGCGAGGGGACTCGAACCCCCAACCCTTGGAGCCACAGTCCAATGCTCTGCCATTGAGCTACGCTC
>JALXFI010000174.1 GCA_027069035.1 bacterium | reverse complement strand
GTGGATGCCTGTTTGCTTGCAATCTCTTCACTCGTAACTACAGAGACCGAACTGCCAACCTCCTGTGTCGAGGTCTCCATACGGGTGGCGCTCACAACCACCTCCCCGACAGTTTCTATCTTATCAACTTTTGTCTCATTTTTTCCCTGAGCGGCAGATACCGGCAAACCGGTAAACAGTAACAAAAACAATACGGCAATGATCTTCCTCATTTTATTGCTCCTTTCGCTTCTTACTCCCTTGTCAGGGTTACAAACGGCCTTTCTCCCTCAATATTTACCCTCAGTCGGCAGCCATAGAGCGCTTCAAGAAAATCCGGATTAACGACCTCCTCCGGCCTGCCGGATGTTATAATCAATCCTTCCTTGAGAGCAGCCAGCCTGCTGCAGAAACGGGAGGCAAGATTTATATCGTGAGAGACCATAACCACCGTAAGTCCGTCCATGTTAAGTTCCTGTACCTTTTCCATTATATCCATCTGCTGGTGGATATCCATGTGGGTGGTTGGCTCATCCATGAGGATAACGTCAGGCTCCTGCGCCAGCGCCCTTGCTATAAATACTCTCCTCTTTTCACCGCCGCTGAGGGTCTCCATATTTCTGTCTCTGAACCGATAGCAGTCGGTCATGGACATGGAGCTCCTTGCCACTTCAATGTCATGCTCCCCTTCCATCTGAAAACCTTTGAGATAGGGGGTTCTCCCCATAAGGACTACCTCCATGGCCGAAAATGCAAAAGGGGTATCTTCATCCTGCGGGATAAAGGCAATTTTTTTTGATATCTCCCTCCTTTTCATTCCTGCAATGGGTATCCCCTGCAGAAATATCTTCCCCGCCAAAGGGGTAAATATCCCATCAAGAAGTTTCAGCAACGTGGTCTTGCCGGAGCCGTTCGGGCCTATAACACACAGAAATTCCCCTTTGCCGACGGACAGGCTTACCCTCTTAAGAACAGGCTCTTTACCATAGGCAAAGGACACCTCTTCGGCCGTTAATATGTATGGTGGTCCATTTCGCATATTCTCTCACTGTTCATTCTTCATTCTCTTACGCCGTCTTTCTCTTTAACAGATATATAAAAAGAGGCGCCCCGACAAAAGCCGTTATTACACCCACAGGAATTTCGGCAGGGGCAATCACCGTCCTGGCAGCCGTATCGGTAATAATCAGGAAAGAGCCTCCCAAAAGGGCGGACGCCGGCAGAAGCAGCCTGTGGTCCCCGCCAAAAAGAAGACGCGCGGAGTGAGGGATCACAAGTCCGACAAAACCTATAAGTCCGGAGAAGGCAACGGATATACCGGTAATAAGAGATGCCGTAATAAAGATTACAACCTTAAGCCTTTCAACCGCAATGCCGAGGTGCCGGGCGGTCTCCTCTCCTATTGTAAGAAGGTTGAGTCCCCTGAAGTTTATATAGAGGAGCAGAAATCCGGCGGCGCAATATAAAAAGGCAATCACAACCTTTTTGTTGTCGGCAGAGCTTAAGTCTCCCATAAGCCAGAAAACGGCGTTCCCTAACTCCTGAAACGAAGCAATGGACAAAAGGAACATGATGATCGCCCCAAAGAATGCCGACACCATAACCCCTGCAAGCAGCATTGTTGTTGTATGAAGTCTTCCACCCACTCTGCCCAGAAAATATACAAGAAGAATGGAAACAAACCCTCCTGTAAAGGAGGCAAGAGGCAGGAGCCATGCCGAGGCCAAACCGCTTATCATGGCAAGAATCACACCGACAGCCGAGCCGCTCGATATCCCGAGGATATAGGGTTCAGCAAGGGGATTCTTGAGAAGAGCCTGAAAAGCCGCTCCCGCCGTGGCAAGTCCCCCGCCTACAATTCCGGCCATAACCACCCTCGGCAGACGGATATCAAGGATGATATGCCTTTCAACTCCATTTCCACCCCCTCCTAATATTCCCAAAAGATCGTAAAAGCCAATATCAACCGCTCCATTAAAAAGGGCAAAAAACACGGCTGTCATTAACAAAACAATTAAAAGAACCGTTACCATAAAGACCTTAAATGAAGTGATCATCTATGAAACCTCTCCGGATGAATCATAACGGCAAGTTTCTCAAGACCTTCGACTATCCTCGGACCAGGTCTGTTAATAAGATCAGGGTCTATGAAGTATATTTTACCGTTTCTTACTGCCGGAATATCCTTCCACCTCTCCCAACCCTGCATGGTTCCCTCCGACACCTTCTTGTCGGCCATTGACGATATTATTATCACTTCAGGTGAAGCTGCCAGCACTTTCTCCATACTGAACCTTGGGTACCGTGTCTTTAATTTCCCGGCTATATTCTTTCCTCCGGCCATCTCTATAAGACTGTTAACAAAAGTATCCTTGCCTGCCGTCATAAGAGGATTTACACTTAACTGATAAAAGACTGAACGAGGTTCTGAACCTTTCAGTCTTGCCCGCACATTTTTCAGACGCCTTTCCATGGCACGGACAACCTGCATAGATGCATCATACTTTGAGGTAATTCTCCCGATAGTTGGAATCGCTTTCATAATACCTTTTATATCCCTCGCAGGCGATATTATAAACACAGGGATTCCCATAGATGAAAGCCTCTCAATATCCGCCTTCGGATTCCCGTCAGCGGTGGAAATGACAAGATCGGGGGCAAGGGAGATTATCTTCTCCAGATTAAGATTTACATAGCTGCCTACAATGGTTTTCTTCTTCGCCCCTTCGGGATAATCACTGAACAGCGTCACCCCCGCGACTTCATCCTTAAGACCAATGGCAAAGAGTATCTCTGTTATATGAGGCGCAAGGGATACAATCCTTTCGGGAGATTTGTTGAGCTGTATCTCCCTCCCAAAATCGTCAGTGTATATCGCGGCAAAGAGATATCGGCACTGCAAAAATAATACAAGAATAATAATGTTAATACAGCAAAAGGTCTTTTTTAACCACCCCCGGCACATTGATTTCATTTCTATATAATCTTTGTGTTTCAACATAATTTTTCCAAAAAAAATCCCGAACATAAGTCCGGGATTCCCTGATTTTACCCATAGACCGACTTTCACCCTCTTTTCCTCGAAGAGACAGGTGAAACATATACAGGCAGGTCTTCTGACTTCCGGATCATCCTACTTGCCGCGCCTTCCCATCTCCATCCGAAGGAGACAGTGACATCTGCGGTTTTCGTCCCCGATTACAGCGGCGGGTCCGTTCCCGATTTTCACGGGATTCCCTATTATTCCTTACAAAGCAAGGAACCTGTATCTGGATCGTTTTTAACTTTTAAAGGATTACTATATACCTCCCTGTTACAATTATAATGGGATAATTTATATCACACGAACAAAAGAACAGTCAAGAAGAAAGCATCTCTTTTTTAGAGGATAAAGGAGACGCAATTTTTTAATGAAATTTTTAGGCAAGCTTTTATATTTATTAAGATTTAATCTCATGTCAAGATTAAAGACCTGACCCCGCTTCTCGCTTCGCCAACGGTGAATATCGACCCTGTTATACAGAGAAGATCATCTACAGTCATTGTTTCGATTCCATAACCGACCGCTCTATCAACGTTCTTTATCTTAATAGAATTCGGATTATATACGAGCGCCTTCTCTGCAAGCAGATCTACGTCCATAGCCCTCTCCTGCCCTGGTTGGGTGAGTATCACCATCTCTGCAAGCGGAAGGAGGGTCTTTAATATCTTATCCGCCGCCTTATCCTGCATTATGCCGATAACAAGATAGAGCCTCGTATAGACAGCTTCTTTTAAAAGAAACTCCTTTAAAACCTTTGCTCCCGCATAGTTGTGCGCACAGTCTAAAAGAACGGATTTTCCTTTAATATCAAGAAACTCCAACCTGCCGGGCCAAAAAGTCTTCTCAAGCCCCTTGTATATATCCTCATCTTCGATCTTAAAACCCCTCTCTCTAATCCCTTCAAGAGCAGCGATGGCAATAGCGGCGTTTTCTTTCTGATGACTCCCTTTAAGACCAAGTCGAATATCGCTATAAAGAGATTTTCCCTTATAATTAAAGTAGGTATCTCCACACTCTTCAACAAAAAAATCCTCCCCCAATGCCATAAGCTCCGCCTTTTTTTCCATGCATATACCTTTCAATACATTTAATGCCCTACCCTTTGCGCCGGTAACAAGAAGCCCCCCCTCTTTGATTATCCCGCCTTTTTCCTTTGCAATATCAAAAAGGGTTTTGCCCAAAAACCTTTCATGTTCAAACGATACGTTTGTCACCACTGAAACAACAGGCTCCAGTACATTGGTCGCATCAAGCCTGCCTCCCATGCCAACCTCTATCAGAGCAATATCTACCTTTTTATCATAAAAATACAGGAAAGACATAACCGTAATAAATTCAAAAAAAGTAAGGGGTGTCTCTATAAGTCCATCGGAAATCTCTCTTAACCTGTTAATATATATAGACAGATCCTCTTCCGATATCTCACGGCCGTTTATCCTTATCCTCTCTGTAAACCTATTAAGATGAGGCGAGGTGTAGAGCCCTGTGGTATAACCCGCAGATTGCAAAACCTCTGAAAGCATCGCACAGACAGAGCCTTTACCATTTGTCCCTCCGACAAGTATTGATTTAAAACCCTTATGAGGGTCTTCAAGTCCGGAAAGCGCCCTGCTTACCATTTCAAGCCCGGGCCTTATGCCAAATCTTTTAAGGGAATAAAGATAGTGCGCAGTATCGGGGTCAGGTCTACACTTTGCACAAATAAAAACCATTATGGCACACCAATGTTTTACCCTTTTCGTTTTCTCTTGAGATTATATGACATGGTATTCTATATGTAAAGTCTTTGCCATATCCCAAACCCGATATAGCGGGATTTGAAATGGGCAATATATCCTTAAACTGCTGTGTTCTCGGCGATTTTCTTCCTCACCGTACCGGTTATGTACGCCTCAAAAGAAAAATCACCTGTAACCTTGCATTTAAGGTGTCTTGACAATATACCCAAAAAGCTAAATCTGTTTTTGGGCATATTGTAAATCTACTTTAATGTGTAAAGTGTAGATCTGACCCCGATATTTTCTTCTTTATAAATCTTATCCTTTCAAGTACAGGCGGATGAGAGTAATAAAAACGAGCATAAAGGGGATGGGGGTGAAGGTTTGAAAGATTATCCTTAGAAAGTTTCACAAGCGCACTTATCATACTTGGTTTATCATGGGTAAGCTCACATGAGAAGCGGTCTGCCTCATTCTCGTGCCTTCTGGAAAAATAATTGACCAGAGGGGTAAAAGGAAAGCCCGCAATCGAGCCCAAAAATCCCAGAATAATTACCTTCGCAAAGAAAGTGGCGTTTTCAATGTTAAAAATATCCGAAAGGAGATTGTTCTTCAAGAGAATAAATGCAAGGTATATGGCTATAAGGGCAACCGTCTCGGTTACTATCAGACGTTTCAGGATGTGTTTTTTCTTCCAGTGTCCAAGCTCATGAGCCAAGACCGCAATGATCTCGTTTTTGTTCATCTTCTCTATAAGGGTATCATAAAGGACTATCCTTTTTACCTTGCCGATGCCGGTAAAATATGCATTGGTATGACGCGTCCTCTTAGAGGCATCCATCTTAAATATCCTGCTTACCTTTATTCCAACTTTCTCCATAACGGCGCGTATATCTTTTTCAAGAATATCATTCTCTAACGGTGTAAATTTGTTAAACAGAGGTTCAATAACATACGGTGATATAAACATTATAAAGACGCTGAAAAGGAAAAAGAAACCCCACAGCCAAAGCCACCACCATTGAGGACTTGCCTTAACAAGGTAAAGCCCACAGGAAACAACAATCCCAAGGAGCACGGTTGAAACAAGGATGGATTTTATAAGATCAGAGACCCATAACTTAGGGGTCGTTGTGCTGAAACCAAATCGATTTTCAATCCTGAAGGTATGGTACAGATTGAAGGGAAGAGAAAGGAGTGTTTCAGCATAGGTAAGAATAAGGAAAAAAAGAAATCCTGAGATTATAAATGAACTTTCAGCCCGTACAACAAACCATTGATTGTAAATACCCAGCAAGCCGCAGAAAAAAAAGGCTATATGGATTATGTTTTTGAATACGGATGATACAAAATTAAATCGCGTGTTTTCAATCGAGTACCTTTGCGACCTATCAAGAAATTCCCTGTCTATTTCACCTTCAAACTCGGGAGGTATTACGGAACCGTATCTCTTCAAATACGACAGGTTGAGATACTCAAGCCGGTAGCTAAAAACAAGAGTCAGAATATAAAGAAGAAAAACGATAAGAAGGTACCCATTCATAGATCAATCCTTTCTATTGGGAAGATAAGTAAAAATATTTTTGAGATAAATAGAGATACTTTTTAATTATTAAGGTGTTTATAAAAACATAATCCATTTTATATAAAACATTTCCAACTAAAAAACCAAATTGAGAAA
>JALXFI010000173.1 GCA_027069035.1 bacterium | reverse complement strand
CCTTACATTGCCCCTCCATTGATGGGACTGAAGACACTTTACGGCATCACGATTGATGCCCTTTATCTTCTTAGAATTCTTTTTATTGAAAATACTTACGAAATGCTCTGCAAGGAGTTTGATGTCATCATGCCGCCCTCTAAGCGGAGGAAGTATAATGGGGAAAACATTGAGTCTATAATAGAGGTCCTCTCTGAACTTGCCTGCATCGACCTCCTTTTTAAGATCCCTGTTCGTTGTGGCTATAACCCTGATATCGACTGAAACAGGGCTTTGTCCACCGAGTCTGTCAACCTCCTTTTGTTGCAAAACCCTTAGAAGCTTGGCCTGAAGATGCGCACCCATCTCCCCGACCTCGTCTAAAAGAAGGGTCCCGCCGTGTGCCGCTTCAAACTTGCCCTTTCTGCTGGAGATCGCTCCGGTAAAAGCTCCCTTTTCATATCCAAAAAGCTCGCTCTCAAGAAGGCCGTCGGGAATAGAAGCGCAGTTTATGGCGACAAATGGTTTATTCTTTCTATCGCTTGAGGCGTGAATGAATCTTGCCAGAAGTTCCTTGCCCGTGCCGCTCTCTCCCATGATCAGGACAGTGGCCAAAGTCGGAGCAATGCCGCGTGCTATGTCAAGGATATCGAGCATCTTCTCATTGCCGGTTACGATCCCAAAATCCTTCTCATTCTGTCTTAGGGAAAGCGCCTTGTTCACAACGGATTCAATAAGGTCGGGAGAAAACGGTTTAAGCACATAATCGCTTGCGCCTTCCTTCATGGCCTCAATGGCGTTTTCTATCGTGCCAAAAGCCGTTATCATAACGACCGGAAGGGCAGGGTCTATCTTCTTGACGGAACGCAGAAGCTCAAGACCGTTCATCCCGGGCATCTTCACATCGGTAATAACGGCGCTGAACCTTTCTTTTGCAAGTCTTCCTATGGCATCCTCTCCCCTTCCCTCGGCTATAACCTCATAACCCCTTCTTTTGAGGACTTCATAAAGGGCATTTCTCATCTGCATCTCGTCATCTACAACAAGCACCCTATGCATCGCCTTCCTCCTCCTTGAATATAATATCGAATGTCGTGCCCTCTCCCTCCACACTTTCAACATCTATAAATCCGCCGTGCGCCCTGATTATATTGCTGACAACGGTAAGCCCCAGTCCCGTACCTTTCGTCTTTGACGTAAAGAACGGGTTAAAAATCTTGTCAATATCGCTATGGGGTATCCCGCATCCGTTATCGGAAATCTTTATATGGACACCGTTATTACCCCTGTATGTTTCAATAAAAACCCTCCCGTCTTTCCTCTTCTTTACCGCCTCCACCCCATTCATAACGAGATTTAACATGACCTGTTTTATAAGCTCCCTGTCGGCATATATGGAAAGTTCTCCGTCCCTGTAAAAAGATTTTATATCAACATCCTTGTCGCGGAGAGAAAATCTGCAAATATCCAACATATCGTCTATAAGTTCCCTTACCCGGACATTCTTTTTCCACGGCTTTGAACTGTTTGCAAAGAGAAGCATATTGGAAAGCGCCGTGTTAAGCGTCTTTACGGCATAAACCACCTCACGGGCAAATCTCTGTTTTGTCACATCTTCCTTAAGTTCCTCACTTAAAAGTGATGCATAGAGTTCGATGCTGCCAAGCGGATTTCTTATCTGATGGGCGATGCTTGCAGCCATCTCACCCATGGCCGTAAGCCTTTTCTCCCTCTGCGCCGTCTCCCTCAGTCTTTTAATCTCTGATATGTCTTTTAAAACGATAAGATACCCTGTCTCATCCCCATGAAGGTTTTTGAGAAGTGTGCCGTTAACGGCAATGGTCTTCTTGTCGTCCCTCAATGCCAGGGGTATTTCATATTCACCCTCCCTCATTACATTTCTGGCACTTAAGATTTTATAAAAATCCGCATCAATAGAACCAAACCACGGTTCCAATGTTTTGCCGATAAGGTTTTTAAGGCCTTCTTTAAGTATCTCGCATGATATCCTGTTGGCGGTCTTAACCACTCCAGATCGATCAAGGACAATTATACCAACGGGCAGCCCCTCTAAAATGCCTGTAAGAAAATTGTTCTTTTCCGCAAGTTCAAGGTCGAGCGCCTCGACCCTTTTTTCAAGTTCCCTGTAGTAACTCTCAAGCGTTGTCGATGCCTTTGTAAAGGTGTCAAACGCATCGATAAGAACATTCATATCCCTGCCGGCTGCTATCATAGATCAAACTCCTTTAATCTTTCCTGCGCAAGTTCACTTAAATACCCCCCGCCGCTTTCCGCAACATTTTTCCATGCCTTTACGGCATCGTCCTTTCTTTTCAGTATACTGTTTATCTCCCCCATCCTGTAGAGAGCCCAGAGCCTCTCTCCTTCACTCTCAATGGACTCAACACCTGCCGTATAGGCATTAAGCGCATCCTTCCAGCGCTTTAAAGAGTATAGAATGTTGCCCATGTTTATAAATGCCCTTGCCTTTATATCCTTTTGCGGCGCCCTTTTTACTATATCTCTGAAAAGCCCCAGGGCCGTCTGTTTTTTCCCGACCATCTCGTAAATAAACGCTTCTTTCAGATAAAGTTCAGGGTCTCCTGCACCTTTATCGGTATTAAGATACGCATCCAGTGCATCGGCATAGTGACCTTTTCTAAACTGAAGGTCTCCAAGAAGGCGAAATGCCGTCTCCATCCCTCTTCTATTCTTGTTTAATCTCCTCGACTTAAGCCCAACAAGCATCCTGGAAGCCTTTTTCGCATCGCCTTTCATAATGTAACTCCTTGCCAGACCAAGCATAATGTCTGAATCCATCTTTTGAGCGTTGCCCTTAATTCTCTTAAATATCTTCTCGGCCTCTTCAGGGATATCCAAACTCAAAAAACTTTTTCCAACGATAAATAAAGCATGCTTATCATCAACATAACCCCGATTTCTGTAATATAACTCTGCTACAGTTCGATAATCCTTTTTTTTGTATTTACCGGAAACCAGTCTATTAAACGCCCTATTAAAGGAACTCTTTACCCCTTTTCCCAAGACCTTGCTTGATAAAAACTTTTTTGCATAGAAAAGCACCTTTTCATCATTACCCGCTTTTTCGAAAAGACTTACAAGAAATTTTAAGACCATTGACCTGTATACAGGTTCCTTAAGCCTGTCAACAATCAATTCCAATGTTTCCGCTCCGCGTTTAGGGTCGTTTTCATCTGCATAAAGCTCGGAGAGGGCCATAATGCCTGCAAAGGCTCTGTCTTCAGAAAGCTTTTCAATCTTCGCTTTATTTAAGCTGTCCCTGTCGTCCTCATCACTTTTTCCACTATTAAGATCAATATCCGACAACCCTGCAATTGATTTCTCACTGTCTCCAGTTTTAAGAGATTTTCTCCCGGGCACCCCATACTCTTCTTTTAGTATCCTCCTGTAAAATCTTTTCCCTGCATCGCTCTCACCCTTTGACACCAATGCATCGCCAAACCTCAATAAGATATAGGCCAGGAATTGAGAGTCAGAGTATTTGTCGGATAGTTCTTTATAGAAATCCGCGACCTTATCAATCTCAAACTCACTCATATAAAACAAATTCTCAAAACGGAAGAATCTATAAAAAGGCCTTTTCCTGACATAATCATCCACAAGATTAAAGACCTCTGCCGCATATGTGCTCTTACCCGTTAAGAACAGGGCGACCCCATAGGCGGCAAGGGCTTCCTGCCACACCAAAGGCTCTGTTGAATCTTTGTATAAAATGTAAAACCTGCCGGCAATATCTTTGAGAGAAGCCATATCCCTGTTACTCATACCCTCAACCATTTCAAGGATGTTAAGCCTTAAAAGCGCCCTGTCATAAAACGGGCTCTTGCCAACCTTTTCTTTAAATATTGAATAATTAGCCTTTGCCTCCACATCAAACCCAAGCCATTCATTTATAAGTCCCCTCATATATACAGCCTCGGCATTAAAGGAAGCGTCGGAGGAAATCATCTCCTGAA
Organism: bacterium; assembly: GCA_027069035.1. Classification (GTDB taxonomy): domain Bacteria; phylum Desulfobacterota; class GWC2-55-46; order S146-80; family JALXFI01; genus JALXFI01. The sequence goes on along the minus strand of JALXFI010000173.1, from coordinate 2,489 downwards.
GCATATTTAAGGCATCATGTTCTTTTTTTGCCTTAACTAAATCTATAACCCGCATGATGTCGGAATTGTCCGAAACATAATTTAAAAGTGCATCATCTACACGATCTTGTAACATAATAAGAAATATCTTATTCCGATAATGCTCCCTCCATCCGTGAGCTTCAATATTCATCCCATACAGGAGAGAAGCGGACAATAAAATCAGTAAGGCAAAGGATGTAAGAATAAATAATCTCTTTAATGCAAATATCTTCATTACCGCTTAAGATAAGCAAAGACCATGCCATAAGATTCTATGAATAAGAATCAAATCCGGCTATAAAAAATATTCAGTGATTCTATATAGTTTGAGAATAGAGTTGTCGGAAGGAAAACTTTTCCATAAAGTCAGGGTTTGACACAGTCACGTCAAAGATATGACAGGGCAAGGCTCTATTTGATCTTACAAAACGACAAATACGGTTGAATGCTACCTGTTGAGTATTCTTGTTACAGCCTCTACTACCTCCGCCGCTTTAAAGGGTTTTGTAAGGTAAGAACAACCTGAGTCGTCAAGAAACTCTCTAAGATCGCCGATATCGTATGAGACTATATCTCCGGTAATAAAGATGATCCTGTCCTTGAGTTCAGGATGTCTTTTTACAACCGTCCGATAGAGTTCTCTGCCATCAATCCTTGGCATCCTGATATCGCTAAGGATAAGATCAAAGGCATTGGTATCTATTAACTTAAGGGCATTTTCGGCATCTGAAGCGACCTGCACATCGAATCCCTCTGTCTCAAGCATCTCCTTGATGACATCGCATACGGTCGCCTCATCATCAATAACAAGCACGGATGCGCCCTTATGTCCCGAGTTCTTATATTTGCTGTTTTTATCCACTTCGCTTACCGACAAACGCCTGCCGGTATCCTCTACACCGGGCAGTTCGATAGTAAAGGTCGTGCCCTTGCCAATACTGCTTGATACGGATATTTTACCTCTATGCGATTTTACGATCCCATAGGACAGCGAGAGCCCAAGCCCTGTTCCTTTGCCAATACCCTTTGTTGTAAAGAACGGATCAAATATCTTATTTAGAGACTTTTCTGAAATACCACAGCCTGTATCCCCGATCTCTACAATGAGTTTATTATCGGATCGTTTTGTCTTTACCGTAAGCTGTCCGCCCCGCTCCATTGAGTGGACGGCATTGTTTATTATATTTATAAAGACCTGCTCCATCTGCAGGGGGTCCGCCATGACAAAAGGCAAGGATGATGCGAGTTCCTTTTTAATAGATATCCCTGTTGAATCCAGTTTGTACCGGAAAAAGGCAAGTGTGTTATTTATTACGGCATTTATATCTACAAGACTCTTTTTAAGTTCCCTTTGTCTTGCAAAGTCAAGCAGTGCGTTTATTATCTCTTTGCAGCCTACGGCAGAATTACATATAGACTCAAGCATCCTTTTTGTTCTCTCATCATACCCGCCTTCCAAAAGCATCTCCGAATAGGAAAGGATAGGAACAAGCCTGTTGTTCAATTCGTGGGCTATGCCGGCAGACATCTCTCCAAGAGAAGAAAGCCTGCTCATCATTGCCATTGAGTCCTCCATCTTCTTTTTCTCTGTTACATCCCTTGCCACTACAAGGAAGGATGTTATCCTGCCTGCCGAATTTCTTAATGTAGATATATTACAACTGAACGTTCTCTTATCCTTTTTTTTATACTTCGTATCTACAGACCATGATGCCCTGCTCTCACGTATAAGCTGCCTTAATACAAAAGGGGATACCTTTTGTACCGTAAAATTGTGATATGGTCTTCCACAAATCTTTTCAGGCACAATATTAAAATCCATTATCCTTCCATTAATAAATGTAACAACTCCGTTTCTTGAGACCGTAAGTATCAGATCATTAACATTATTGATAATGCTCTCAAGATATGTCTTCGATGCTTCAAGCTCCTGCGTCCTATCCTTAACCTTGCCCTTAAGGTACTCCTTCATCTTTGCGGCGACAATAAGATGTCCAAGGAACATGGAGAGTATCCCAAATACATCCTCATAGCGTGAATTAAAGTAATTCTTCTCAGGATGGCTCATATTGATAACACCCAGAATCTCTTCACCGGTAATAAGAGGGATGGAAAGCATCGAGCCGATCTTTACAGAGGAGTCTAAATGAAGGAAACGGGGGTCTTTATTAACATCTTTTATCAGGATAGGTCTCTTTGTCTTTGCGGCAAGTCCTGCAACCCCTTCTCCGAGTTTAAAACTCCTTTTTTGCAGATGTAATTTGCTTCCGTATGGCGAGCCTGAAGCGGATTTGAAAACAAGCGTCCCTGTTGCGGAGTCCATAAGCATGATGGAACACTTCTCAAGATGGAGTTCTTCTACAAGCATCTTCGGCACTTTTCGGCATATGCCGTTTACCGTAAGTTTTCCGCTGAGGCCTTCGGCCAACCTGCGAAAGGCCGAAAGGGCATGGACCATATCTTCATAG
>JALXFI010000172.1:552-6479 GCA_027069035.1 bacterium | reverse complement strand
AATGGAATGTGATCACTGCCGTTAAATGCCATTAACCTTACATCCGCTATCCTCCCTTTAATATATTGAGTGACATTAAAGGGGCAGACCTGATCATCTGTGCCGTGAACAATAAGCACAGGCACATCTATGTCCTTTATCATGTCTCTATTGTCATTCTCTATTATTGCATCAAGGCTTGCCTCCATGTCTTCTCTTACAAGCCCTTTTACCGCCTCTTTTAATATATCCAAATGCTTTGAATACTTTGCCTCTTTTTTTTCTTTATCGGAAAAGTTTAACGAATAAAAGCCTCTTACAGTACCGGCAAAATCTTTTTTAAGTTTCTTTTTCATCATTCTCGCAATGCCGGGATACTGGCCAAAGGGGAACCCTTTTCTTTGTATATAAGAAGGTGAAGAGCCTATGGCAACAATCCCCATAATATTTTTAAACTCTTTCAGATTTAAGGAAAACAGTATCTCTCCCCCGAGAGACCAGCCGATGCATACAGTCGGTATTCCGTCCATTAATATACCTTTAAGAATATCGGTTGCAGGCCTGAACGTGGGTTCATACCACCTCTCCAGGCCTCCGTGTCCCGGCAGATCTATAAAGAGTGTTGAAAATCTGTCTGAAAACGGCCTTTGATACCTCCAGACCCCGCTGTTTGTCGCCCATCCGTGTATAAATAGTAATCTAACGGACGACTTTACATTAAACATTTTGCACCGATAAATGCGGTTTTTCACTCAAGCGCTTTTCTAACAACTCAACAACATAATCGATATCCTCTCTTCTGTGCTCCGACATAAGGCTTATCCTTAACCTGCCCGTCCCCTCAGGCACGGTCGGAGGCCTTATCGCCTGTATAAAGACCCCATCTTCTAAAAGCCTTCGGCTGATATCTAGACAATCTTCATTGCCACCTATAAGCACAGGCACAATATGGCTTTCGCTCCCCATTGTATTCAACCCCAGGTCTTTAAGCCTCTTTCTTAGATACGCCGCCTTATCTAAAAGCATCCGTCTTCTCTCCGGTTCGCTCTCTGCAATGTCCAAGGCGGCAAGCGAGGCGGCGCATACGGAAGGCGGAAGGGCTGTTGTATATATAAACGTTCGTGCCTTGTTAATAAGATATTCTATAAGATATTCGCTGCCCGCAACAAACGCCCCGAAACTGCCGAAGGCCTTGCCGAATGTCCCCATCTCTATAACGGATTCATCCTTTATCTCAAGTTGCTCAAGCGTGCCCCTTCCGTTTGCCCCCATTACACCGACCCCATGGGCATCATCTATAAGCAGCATTGCGTCATAGTTTTTTGAGAGCAATAAAAGTTTATCTACAGGGGCTATATCCCCGTTCATACTGAATACCCCGTCCGTAATTATAAGTTTTCTCCTCTTTGAAGGGTGTTTTTCTAAAAGGCCTTTCAGCGTTTCAGTGTCCCTGTGCGGGTAGCGTATGAGATGGGCGCCGCTTAACAGGCATCCGTCCACAATGGATGCATGGTTGAGTCTGTCTGAAAAAATATAGTCCCCTCTGCCTGCAAGCGCTGTTATAAGTCCGATATTTGCATGGTAACCGGAGTTGAAGATAAGCGCCCGTTCCCTTCCCTTAAACCCTGCAATCCTCTCTTCAAGCCTTTTGTGCAAACCCATAGAGCCGGAGATAAGCCTCGATGCCCCTGAACCAAAACCACACTCATCAATAGCCTTTTTAGCCGCTTCTTTCAGATATGGATGCGATGCAAGCCCGAGATAGTTGTTTGAACAGAAGAGAAGAATATCCTTGCCGTTAACCCTTACCCTGCTTCCCTGCGCTCCTTCGATGGTTTTTAAAGAACGGTAAAGACCGGATGAGCGTAGTTTCTCAAGCCCTTTTCTGCAGTAAGGAATCATATATTAAAATCCTTTCGACCTGAGACCGAGATGCCGCAACATACTCAGATCATCTTCCACGTTTCTGCCGTTTGTTGTAAGGTAATTCCCTATCATCATGCCGTTTGCACCCGCGGCGAATATAAGCGGCTGCATGTCTTTTAAATTTACCTCCCTTCCTCCACATACGATAATGTCCTTCTGAGGCAGCATAAATCTTAAGAGCGCAATGATCTTAAGACATTTTAAAGGTGTTAGATTATCAGAGTCCATGAGAGGCGTTCCTGGCCTTGGATTTAAGAAGTTTACGGGAACAGAGTCCACGTCTAACTCCGCCAATGTATGAGCAAGTTCCACCCTGTGTATATCCTCCTCGCCAATGCCGAATATCCCGCCGCAGCATACATGAAAACCCATATCCATAGCCTTTCTTACCACCTTAACATCGTCCTCATAATCATGGGTTGAACAGATATTTGGAAAAAACGACCTTGATGTCTCAAGGTTGTGATGAAAGCTGTGGAGCCCCGCATCTTTAAGCGCAATAAGTGTTTCATCGTCAAGTATCCCGGGGGATGTACAGCTTTCAAGAGGGGTCTCTTCGTGTATTTTCCTTATTGCCTCTATAAGCCTTTCAATATCCTGAGCGCTCTTTATACCCTTTCCGCTTGTTACAACAGAAAACTCCCTTGCGCCGTTTTTTAAGGCAGCCTTTGCCTCCTTAATTATTGTTTCCGCATGGACCATCGGGTAAGTTTTTATGCCGGTATCGTAATGCGCCGACTGGGCACAGAAGGCGCAGTCCTCTGAACAAAGGCCGGATTTGGCGTTAATTATAGAACAGAGCCTCACTTCATTCTTTTTGAATTCAATCCTTATCCTGTTTGCGGATGCCAGCAGTTCGAAGATACCTTCTTCTGGATAGTCCAATATGAAAAGACCGTCTTTAAAATCAATACCTGCTCCCTTTAAAACCTTCGCTTCTAAAGATAAGATTTTTTCTGAATAGTTTTTCACTTAAACAGTTCTCCTTATAAAAAGTTTCGAGTCAGGACAGATGTCCCCACCGGTTCTTAAACCCTTGCCCCTTCGGTTCTTTTCATCCTGCTGTGGATAACACAGCATGCCCGTATTGTCAACCCTTTTGTTAACACATGGTTTACAATGCAACGCAATCGTCTAAAAAAGACAGGTTTTTGGGTAATAAAATATGCCTTGCAGAAAAGCCTCTCTATATGCTAAATGAAGGATAAGGGATTTAATCATGCAGGTAGGTTTTAACAACAATATAGTCTATAAAGGTGAGTCTTACCATATCCAGACTGAGGATGGCGGCAGGGATAACCCTGTTATAACCACTATGCTCTTTAAGGAGGGTGTTGTTGTTGCCTCAAAAAAAACAAGTTACGCAGATATACTGAAGTTTGAACAACTTGAAACCCTCGTAAGAGAGCTTATGAGAGAACAGCACGCAGGGGTTCTTAAAGACCTTAAGAACGGCAGATGTGATTTAAGGATTTCAAAAGGCAGGGGTATCGATTCAAAGACCAAGGATATAAAAAAGGAGGCAGGCAGAGATATGGTATCTGAAAGTATGGATGAGATTATCCTTGAATATCTTGTTACAGAAAATGATAATAATTGATTTTTTTGATAAAAAGGGGTTTTTAATTGATAAGGTCTGTTAAGGGGTTTAATGACATACTCCCATGCGAATCACGCCGGTGGAGAAGGGTGGAAGATGCGGCAAGGGATATCTTTGATAGATTTGGGTTCTCAGAGATAAGGACCCCTGTTGTAGAAAAAATGGAACTTTTTAAAAGGAGTGTCGGTGCGGTAACGGATATCGTTGAAAAAGAGATGTACGCATTTCCTGACAGAAAGGGTGAAAGTCTGTGTCTTCGCCCTGAAGGGACAGCGTCAGTCGTAAGGGCATATATTCAGAACAATCTCTACCACGAAGATCCTGTAGCCAAACTATACTATATGGGGCCTATGTTCAGATACGAAAGGCCTCAGAAGGGCAGAACAAGACAGTTTTATCAGATAGGGGCGGAGGTCCTGGGGGTAGACGACCCTTTACTTGATGCCGAGATACTCTACATGCTTTCACTGCTCTTTGGCCGCATGGGTATAGGCGGTATTGAACTTTCCATAAACTCGCTTGGATGTGTTTTATGCAGACCGTCTTACAGGGAGAGCCTTATATCCTATTTCAAGAAACATCATTCGCGCCTGTGTGTCGATTGCAAAAGACGTCTTGAACTAAACCCTTTAAGGGTGCTTGACTGCAAGAACAAGGATTGTATAGAAGCCTCCGCTTGTGCCCCTTATATGAAGAATAACCTTTGTGAAAACTGTAGTGAACATTTCAGCGAGGTCAAGGCAGGTCTTGAGCTTCTTAACGTCTCTTATACAATAAACCCCAAAATGGTAAGGGGGCTTGATTATTATACAAAGACCGCATTTGAGATAACATGCAGCAGGCTTGGCTCACAGAACGCGGTTGCCGCCGGTGGAAGATATGACAGGCTTGTAAAAGAACTCGGGGGGCCGGACACTCCTGGATTCGGATTTGCTGTAGGGCTTGAAAGAACCGTTCTTTTATTGGAAGAAGATTTATCCGCCGCCTCTAAAATTGATGTTTATGTAATACCTCTTGGCAGTGAGGCTTCAAGATGGTCGCTTAAGATGGTAAAAGAACTCAGAGAAAAAAACCTATCGGCAGAGCTGTCTTATGGCAGAAGAAGTCTGAAAAGCCATATGAGAAGGGCGGATAAGCTTAATGTAAGGTATGTGATAATTATAGGGGAAGATGAACTTAGGAAAGGCACTTGCGTCTTAAAGGACATGAAAAACAGTGTTCAGCAGGAAATAAATAGCGGCAGCGCAGCCTCCTTTATCTCAGAGACGGTTGATAAGGGCAACGGCATCTTAAAAGGAGAGGTTTCATGATGATCGCCGACAATATTTCATCCGCAATGATGGGGGTCTTTGGTGTTTTTTTTCTTGTTATTCTAACTGTTATAATCGTTTTGTGGATTGCGTTGCCTTTTTCTGTCTTCGGCACTAAGAACATCTTGAGAGAGATTCTTAGAGAACAGAAAGAAACAAATAGACTGATAAAAAAAATAATAGATTCAAAAGAGGTTTTAAATAAAGAAGTTGAAAATGAATAGTAAAGTTCAATAATTGCTTCGCAAATGGAACTCTGTGAGGGATAGAGATATAGAGAGAGTGGCGGCCATACTTGCCCGGTCCAATAAGAGATGGAAGGTTCCTATCGTCACGGTTTTTTCAAAAGAAGATAACAGACCGTTTAAGGTGCTTGTCTCCTGTATACTTAGTCTCAGAACAAAGGATGCCGTTACGGAAGAGGCTTCAAAAAGGCTCTTCAAACTTGCCGATTCTCCTGAGAAACTTATGACGCTTTCACAGCGTGAAATAGAAGAAGTGATATATCCTGCCGGATTTTACAAGGTGAAAGCGGAAAACCTTAAAAACATTGCCTCCACACTCTTTAAAAATTACGCTTGCAGGGTTCCGGACAGTCTTGATGAACTTTTAAAACTTAAGGGGGTGGGAAGGAAGACCGCAAACCTTGTTTTAACCCTCGGTTACGATAAGCCCGGCATATGTGTTGATACCCATGTGCACAGGATTTGCAATAGACTGGGTTATGTCAGTGCCAAAACCCCTGAAGATACTGAATTTGCCCTTAGAGAGAAACTGCCCAAAAGATTGTGGAAGTCAATTAACGATCTTCTGGTCACACACGGACAGAATGTGTGCAGACCCATTTCACCTATTTGCAGCAAATGCCAAATTGCCTTTTACTGTGAAAAGGTCGGGGTCGCTAAAAGCAGATGATTTTTAAAAGATAATAGAGGCTGTTTTTATGGAATTTATCTGCCCTGTATGTGATTGTGAGGTGCCTGCCGAAGGTAACGAAAAGGCGGGGGATCTGCTGGTATGTCCCTATTGTCAGGCACCTTTGCTGGTTAAAAAAGACAAAGGAAAAGGAGAACTAACCTTAGAGGAAGATTATTGAGAGACCAAAATGAGAA
>JALXFI010000172.1:0-542 GCA_027069035.1 bacterium | reverse complement strand
TGAAATGATTTATTAACCCTTTTTTTATGGTTTAAAGGGTTTTACGCATAAGCTGAGGACGATCGTGGGCGCTCAAAAAAAGAGGAGACAGCATTATTTTGTGGCAAGGGAGCTCCAGGCATCTATTGCCATTCTTGTCATATTTGCCCTTCTCGGCGGCACCTTCCTTTTATATCTTTCCAAACAACTCAATAACTTCTTTGGAATAACAACCCCATATCTCACTATATTTTTGATGCTTGGTTACTCCACCATCATACTTCTGTCTGCCATGGTTTTTACCCACAGACTGCTTGGGCCTTTCAAAAGGCTTGAACATGAGATAAAGCTTATAGCAAAAGGAACCCTTGATAAAAGATTAAGCATAAGGACAAAGGATGACTGGCATGTGGCAAACTTCATCAGTAGTGTGAATAAACTCATAGAAAGATTTGAACAAAAATCATTTGAGTACAATCGCCTTAACGCCAAGGTCTCTGAAAGACTTGATCAGTTGATGAAGAAGATTAAAGATGATGAACCTTGTGAGGACATAATAAAAC
>JALXFI010000171.1 GCA_027069035.1 bacterium | reverse complement strand
TGCTTTAAATGCAAGGCTGCAGGCGATTTTTCTTTTGAGGCGTACATAACCGGTACGGTGAGAAAGAAAATCGCCGAGAACACAGCAGTTAAGGATGTATATTGCCAATTTGAAATCTCGCTATCACGAGATTTGGCGGGCAGTGGAGCCTTTATTATCTTATAAATTTGGGTTATACTTGACAGTTCCGATAGGGTATAGTAGAAGAAGAGTAGAAAACTACTGCAAGATTATAAAGAAGCATGAAACTATCTACTAAAAGTCTATATGGTGTAAGAGCGCTTTTTGATATTGCCTACAATTCTACCGGTTACCCTGTGCAGATAAAGGATATAGCAAAGAGACAGAAAATATCACAGCGCTATCTTGAGCAGATATTCCAGTTGTTGAGGAAAGCAGGTATTGTTCAAAGCAAAAGGGGGCCTAAAGGGGGATATTTTCTTGCCAAAAAACCTTGTGATATTACAATAGGAGATGTTCTCAGGGCAACCGAAGGGCCGCCTGAACTCGTTTTTTGTCTAAGTGACAGACTAAAGGGCAAGTGTCGCCTGCTTGAGCATTGTGTTACCAGGCCTATATGGATGGAGGCAGGTATGAAAATGTTGGAGTATCTTGATTCAATCTCTATAGAGGCGCTGTGTAAGAAGGGTGAAACGCTTGGAATAGAGAAGGATATGCCAAACGACATTATGTATTATATATAGATATTTTTCCTGTAAGCAAGGAGGAAGATCGCCGAGAACACAGCAATTAAGGATGTATTGCCAACTTCAAACCCCGCTATTGCGGGATTTGGGGAAGAGTTTTTACTTGACATCCGAGTGTTTATTGTACTACACTTAGCAGACACATAAGCCTCTTATTAAGAGTGGTGGAGGGTCCTGGCCCTTAGAAACCACAGCAACCGGTTCTGAAAAAACGGAACGTCAGGTGCTAATTCCAGCAAGGTATTATGCCTTGAAAGATAAGGGGGGAAGCTTGCAAAGCCCCTTCAAAATTCAAGGAAGGGGCTTTTTTTTATTATTATGCTCTTGAAAGGAGTTTTCTTATGGGTTTTGTAAAGGGTTTAAGGTGCAGGGAGTGCGGCAAAGAATATCCAAAGGAGCCACTGCATGTTTGTGAGTTTTGTTTTGGCCCCCTTGAAGTGGTGTACAGGTACGATGCCATAAAGAAGGCGGTTACAAGGGATGCTATATCGGAACGGCCTGCAAATATGTGGAGATATAAGGAGCTCTTGCCTATTGACGGCGAGCCTACGGTCGGCTCTCAGGTGGGTTTTACACCCCTTGTAAGGGCTAAGAATTTGGAGAAGGCATTAGGTGTATCGGAACTTTACATCAAAAACGATGCCGTCAACCATCCAACACTTTCCTTTAAAGACAGGGTTGTCTCTGTTGCGCTTTCAAAGGCCAGGGAATTTGGTTTTGAAATTGTTGCATGTGCATCAACAGGCAATCTCGCTAATTCAGTGGCTGCCAATGCCGCTGCTGCCGGTATAGAGAGTTATGTTTTTATCCCTTCCGACCTTGAACAGGGCAAGATATTGGGCACCCAGGTTTACGGTACAAACCTTGTCAGGATCAGGGGTAATTATGATGATGTTAACAGGTTGTGCAGTGAGATTGCAGGTAAATATGGATGGGCGTTCGTAAATATCAATATAAGGCCGTATTATGCGGAAGGCTCAAAGGCCTTCGGCTTTGAGATAGCCGAACAGCTTGGATGGAAGTCGCCGAGGCATATAGTCGTTCCTATGGCAGGAGGATCTTTGATAACAAAGATATGGAAGGCTATGAAAGAATTATATAATTTGGGGTTTATAGACAAATTTGAAACCAGCATGCATGGGGCTCAGGCCTCCGGCTGTTCGCCTATATCCACTGCCGTTAAAGAGGGGTCTGAACTTTTTAAGCCTGTAATACCGAAGACCATAGCCAAATCTCTTGCCATAGGCAGTCCTGCCGATGGCTATTATGCGGCAAAGACTATAAATGAGAGCAAGGGTTGGGCGGAGGATGTAACCGATGATGAGATTGTTGAAGCCATGAAACTTCTGGCGGAAACAGAGGGTGTTTTTACGGAAACCGCAGGCGGTGTTACACTTGGCGTGACAAAGAAACTGATTGAACAGGAAAGGATTCCGAGAGACGAATCTATCGTTATATCCATAACTGGCAACGGTCTTAAGACACAGGAGGCTCTTCAGGGCAAGGTAGGTGAAGCGATTGTCATAGATGCCAGGCTTTCAGATTTTGATGAACTTGTGAAGAGGCAAGGCAAGAAATATGCAGTTGGTGTGTAAAACATGAGAATAGAGGTTTTTATCTGATATAATCATTTAAAAAAATTAAGGAGGACGGTTATGAGTAATGTTAATGTTAGGATACCGACGCCACTTAGGAAGATAACAGGGGGCAAGGACGAGGTTGCAGTAAATGGCAAGGACATAGCAGAGATCATCGAAAATCTTGAGAAGGACTACCCGGGTCTTAAAGAGAGGATTTGTGATGAGTCCGGCAATGTGAGAAGGTTTGTAAATCTGTATCTTAATGATGAGGACGTAAGGTTTCAGGACAATCTTTCGACAGCGGTAAAAGATGGAGACGAATTGTCAATCATACCGGCCATAGCAGGCGGCAATGTCGAAAAGAAAAAAGTTTATCTTACTTATTCTCAAAAGTTGATAAAAGAGCCTTTGATATATGAAGTTGGGCAGAGGTATAAGGTTGTAACCAATATAAGGCAGGCAAGCATATCGGACGAGATTGGCCTTGTGGCGCTTGAACTCCAAGGAGACCGCGAAGAAATCAAGAAGGCGATCAAATATTTTAAGGATCATGGTGTAATTGTAGAACCAATTGAACAGGATATTGTAGAGTAGTTTTTTAGGTTTATTCTTTACAAAGAAGGTAAAGAATAAACCTTTGATATTTTTTTATCCTTGACAGTTTAAGTAAGGTATAATAATTTATGTAAGTTTAACTTTTTGATTTTTTGTGTTATGGGTAAAATCTTTGAGAATATAACAAAAACGGCCGGCAGAACCCCCCTTGTTAAACTGAATAGGATTACAAAGGGCGGTAAGGCAAAATGTATTCTGGCAAAGCTTGAGTTTTTTAATCCGATGAGGAGTGTTAAGGACAGAATTGCTGTTGGAATGATCGAGTCTGCCGAGCGTGCTCGTCTTATTACCCGCAAAACGACAATTATTGAACCGACATCGGGCAATACCGGTATATCGCTTGCCTTTGTCTGTGCGGCTAAAGGCTACAGGCTTTTGCTTACCATGCCCGATACTGTGGATATTGAGAGAAGGAATCTTTTGAGACTTTTGGGTGCTGAGCTAATTTTTACCCCTGCATCTAAAGGTATGAAAGGGGCAATAGAAAAGGCGGAAGCGCTTACAGGAGAGGTATCTGACTCGTTTATGCCCCGGCAGTTCAGAAATCCTGCAAATCCGGAAACACATCGAAAGACGACTGCGATGGAGATTTGGGAGGATACGGAAGGGCAGGTCGATATATTTATATCCGGTGTGGGCACAGGAGGCACGTTGACAGGTGTGGCAAATATAATAAAAAAGAAAAAATCAGGGTTCAAAACGATTGCCGTTGAGCCTGAAACCTCGGCTGTTCTTTCTGGCGGCTCTGCTGGTATCCATGAAATTCATGGCATAGGGGCTGGTTTTGTTCCAACTGTTCTTGACAGAGATATGATCGACGAGACTTTTAAGGTCTCTGATAAAGATGCATTTGCAACAGTAAAAAGACTTGCCCGTGAGGAAGGCATCCTCTGCGGGATATCGTCAGGGGCTGCTGTGTGGGCTGCCTTAAAGGTGGCTGGAAGAGAAAAATCAAAAGGAAAGACCATAGTTGTAGTGTTGGCCGATACGGGAGAGAGATATCTTAACGGTAGATTGGTAAAGGATCTATAGATGTCGCGTCAGTTAATTTATAGAAGGACTGCAATAAAAGATGCCATTGAGCTTGTGGGCAATACCCCGCTTGTTAAAATAAATCGTATAACCAAAGGGCTAAAGGGTGTTGATATATATGCAAAGCTTGAGTGGTATAATCCTGGCGGGTCTGTAAAGGACCGCGCCGCGCTTAAGATGATCGAAGATGCGGAAAAGACGGGTTTTTTAACTAAAGATAAAATAATTCTTGATTCCACTTCCGGCAATACGGGAATAGCCTATGCATGGATAGCGGCCGTTAAGGGTTATGATGTGGAGCTTGTTATGCCATCTAATGTAAGCGATGAGAGGAAGAGCATAATAAATGCCTATGGCGCAAAGGCTATATTCTCAGATCCTATGGAAGGCTCCGACGGCGCTATAAGACACGCATGGAATATGTATGTAAAGAATCCGGAGAAATATTCTAAACTTGATCAATATAACAACCCGTCTAATCCGGATGCCCATTACTATAGTACGGGTGTTGAGGTTATTGAGCAGACAAACGGGCTGGTCACACATTTTGTTGCCGGTATCGGAACAGGCGGAACCATTATGGGAACAGGAAAAAGATTAAAGGAACATAATCCGGATATAAAGATAATAGCCGCTGAACCGGAAGATGCGCTTCACGGTCTTGAAGGTTTGAAACATATGGCATCGTCTATAGTGCCGGGCATCTACCATGAGGACAGGCTTGATGCGAAGGTCTCCGTGCCTACGGAAGAGGCCTATGAGATGGCAAAAAGACTTGCAAGTGAAGAAGGCCTTTTTGCGGGACAATCCTCGGGCGCGGCCATGTGGGCGGCCCTGAAGGTTGCTCAGAATATTAAAGAGGGTCTTATTGTGACCGTATTCCCTGACAGCGGAGACAAGTATATAAGCAAAGGTCTGTGGGATTAAGTTTTTTTTGAAACGTGTTTTGATGAGGACAGGATGGGAATAAGTATTAACAGGGGATTATATGAAGAGATGCTCTTGCATGCAAAGGGGGATTACCCTCACGAGTGTTGCGGTCTCATTGCAGGAAGATACGGTGAGCAGGTTAAAGAGGCGGTGTGTATTTATCCGGTTCAAAATAAAAACAATGAACGTCTGAATGACAGATACTCCATAGATCCGGCCGATATGCTCAAGATAGAAAAAGAGGTAAAGAGAAAGGGTCTCCAAATTCTGGGATTTTACCACTCGCACCCTGACCATCCATCACGTCCCTCTCAGTTTGACAGAGATAGGGCATGGCCTGTGTACACGTATATAATCATTGCCGTTGCTTCTTCAGGGGAGGTCAAGGTCAGGTCATGGGTGCTCTCAGACGATGAAAGTGAATTTATAGAGGAAGAGATAAGATTGGAGGCATAGTGTTATGGATTTTACCGAAGAACAGCTTGAACGTTATTCAAGGCATATAATCCTTCCAGAGGTTGGAGGCAGGGGACAAAAAAGGCTTCTTGAGTCGAAGGTCTTTTGTCTCGGAGCCGGCGGGCTTGGTTCCCCTGCGCTTATGTATCTTGCCGCCGCAGGTGTGGGGACTATCGGTGTCATTGACGCCGACTGTGTTGACCTTAGCAATCTCCAGAGGCAGATAATTCATTCCACACCTGATATCGGCAGGACCAAGGTTGAATCGGCAAAGAGCACGATAAATGCTTTAAACCCGGATGTTAAGGTCGATATCTATAACGAGAGGCTTACTGCGGACAATATACGTGAGATAATAAGGGGATATGATATCCTTCTTGACGGCAGCGACAACTTTCCAACCAGATACCTGATGAATGATGCGGCATTCTTTGAAGGCAAAACCCTTGTTTCCGGAAGTATGTTTCGTTTTGACGGACAGATAACCGTATTCAAGGGACATGAAGGGCTTCCCTGCTATAGGTGCATATACCCTGAGCCGCCGCCTGCCGGCCTTGTGCCGAGCTGTCAGGAAGCAGGTATTCTTGGCGCCCTTGCCGGCACTGTCGGTGTTTTGCAGGCTACTGAGGCGATAAAAGAGGCGCTTGGCATAGGGGAGAGCCTTGCCGGTCATCTGCTTATATTCGATGCGCTTAAGATGACCTTCAGGAAGGTTAAGGTGAGAAAAGACCCTGAATGTCCGCTTTGCGGTAAAAATGCCGTTATAGATGAACTTATAACATATGAAGAGAGCTGTGAACTTTTAAAACAGAAAGGTTAAATGTTTTTTGTTCTTTCGTAAAAAAGTTGAGTGGTGTTATAGGGTTCAAGAGGGCAAGGATTCGAGTGAGAGATTTAGGTTGCATTTGAATCCTGAAATCCTAAAACCTTAAATATTTAAGTTTTATCTATCCGTATCAACTGAAATATGAAAGAAGGATACTTTTACAGGCATATGCCTGTAGTCTGGTTGTCATTATGACTATGTATGAAAAGATCGGATACCCTCATAATCACGTTTCTTTACTTAACGATAAGCCGGTTGCCGATACATCCCCTGAGGATTATATATTTAATCCCGGGTACCTCAAATTGGAGTTGATGCTCAAAGGGTTGAGGGTTGATGAAGAGATTA
>JALXFI010000170.1 GCA_027069035.1 bacterium | reverse complement strand
CTTTTAGCTTGCACTTTTTCCGTATTTATCCGCAAATATCAAAGGTTTTCAATTTAGAAATGGAGGAGATAGAATATGGGAATGAGTGATTACCTTTTTACGTCCGAATCTGTAACAGAAGGTCATCCGGATAAGGTTGCCGATCAGATATCCGATGCGATACTTGACGCCCTTATAAAGGAGGATAATAAAAGCAGGGTAGCGTGTGAAACAATGGTTACTACAGGGCTTGCCTTGGTAGCAGGAGAGATAACGACGAGGGCTAATATTAATTATGCCGACATTGTAAGGAAGACTATAAAGGATATTGGATATACGGATAATTCCATGGGTTTTGACTGGGAAACATGCGCCGTCCTTGCCTCTATCGACAGGCAGTCTTCTGATATCGCTATGGGTGTAAATGAGGATGAAGACAAGGAACAGGGGGCTGGAGACCAGGGGCTTATGTTCGGATATGCATGTGATCATACCTCGGAATTTATGCCGATGCCTATAATCTATGCCCATAAACTTACAAAAAGGCTCGCTGAAGTTAGAAAAAAAGGTATATTAAATTTTTTAAGGCCCGACGGAAAATCACAGGTCACGGTTCAATATGTTGATAAAAAACCTGTAAAGGTGGATGCGGTTGTTATATCGTCTCAGCATACACCCGATGTAAAAAGAGAGAGTCTTGTTGATGGTATAATTGAAGAGGTAATAAAACAGGTTGTCCCTGAAGAGCTGCTGGACAAAGACACAAAATATTATATAAATCCTACCGGCAGGTTTGTAATCGGCGGTCCTCATGGTGATTGCGGACTTACAGGAAGAAAGATAATTGTTGACACATACGGCGGGCATGGCAGTCATGGCGGAGGGGCTTTTTCCGGCAAAGACCCTTCCAAGGTTGACCGCTCCGCATCATATATGGGGCGTTACATAGCCAAGAATATCGTAGCCGCCGGTCTTGCTGCAGAGTGTGAAGTCCAGTTGGCATTTGCTATTGGCGTTGCGGAACCTGTCTCTATTATGGTAGATACCTTTGGCACCGGAAATATCCCTTCTGACAGGATAGCCAAGATTATTCGTGAGGTATTTCCGTTAAAACCGGCATCGATTATAAAGGAACTTGACCTTTTAAGGCCGATATACCAAAAGACAGCGGCATATGGGCATTTTGGGAGGAAAGAGCCTGATTTTACATGGGAGAGGATAGACAGGGTAGATGTCCTGAAAAAGGCTGCCGGTTTATAATGGCAAATGTTCTGTTAGAGGGAGCATTTAAAGGGAATAAATTAAAATAAAAATAGCGCCGTGTAAAAAACATATGCGGTAACTCATACGTGTACTAATTATCTGTAAATTTAGAAAGGAGCATAACCTGTGGAATATGATGTAAAGGATTTGAATTTATCGGAAAAGGGTAAACTCAGGATTGAATGGGCTGAACGGAGTATGCCTGTCCTGAGGCTTATAAAGGAAAGATTTGAAAAAGAAAGACCCCTTCAGGGAAAGACCCTTGGGGCGTGTCTCCATGTGACAACCGAAACGGCCAATCTTGCCATTACATTAAAGGCCGGCGGGGCATCTGTATATCTATGTGCTTCCAATCCTCTGAGCACTCAGGATGATGTGGCGGCTTCACTGGTTAAAGACTTTGAGATACCGGTTTTTGCCATAAAGGGCGAGGACAATGAAACTTATTATAAGCACATACACACGGTGCTGGATGCAAAACCCAATATAACTATGGATGACGGCGCCGATCTTGTCTCAACCATCCACTCGGACAGAAAAGAGGTGATGGACTCGCTTATAGGTGGAACAGAAGAGACGACAACCGGTGTTATAAGGCTTAAAAGCATGGGGGAAACGGGTGTCCTTTGTTTCCCCGTAATAGCTGTAAATGACGCAAAGACGAAACACTTTTTTGATAACAGATACGGAACCGGACAATCTACGCTCGACGGTATCATACGTGCGACCAACAGGCTTCTTGCAGGCAGTATCTTTGTTGTAGGCGGATATGGATGGTGCGGAAGAGGGCTCGCTATGCGGGCAAGAGGCATGGGCGCTAATGTTATTGTTACGGAGATAGATCCCCTTAAGGCGATTGAGGCGGTGATGGATGGTTTCAGGGTGATGCCCATGACAGAGGCGGCCAGGATCGGAGATTTCTTCTGCACGCTTACCGGCGATATACATGTTATCCGCGGGGAACATTTTGAGGTGATGAAAGACGGCGCTATTGTATCCAACTCAGGACATTTTAATGTTGAGATAGATATAGAGACCTTGGAAGGTATGTCCTCTTCAAAGAGGACAATAAGGGATTTTGTTGAAGAATATACCTTAAACGACGGCAGGAGGATAGTGCTCCTTGGAGAAGGCAGGCTCATAAATCTTGCCGCTGCGGAAGGGCATCCCGCAAGTGTAATGGATATGAGTTTTGCCAATCAGGCGCTTGCCGCCGAATATATGGTCTCAAATGCCAGGACACTCGAAAAAAGGGTTTATCCTGTCCCCGAGGATATTGATAAGGAGATAGCACGCTTAAAACTTGATTCGATGGAGATAAAGATAGACACCTTGACTGAGGAACAGGAGAAATACCTCGCTTCATGGGATATGGGGACTTGATTGTAAAACTTTCAAGTTTTTCCACAGATATCCGTCCATTATTAAATTCCGCTATTGTGGAATCTAATCATAGAGTAGAAAAATAGCTATGCATAAGGTTATGTTTTTGTGTACGGGCAACTCCTGCCGTTCTCAGATGGCGGAAGGGATTATGCGCAAACTTGGCAAAGGCCTTGTAGAAGTCCACAGCGCAGGTCTTGTTCCAATGGGTGTAAACCCCAATGCCGCCGAGGTTATGAAAGAGATTGGCATAGATATATCGGGACAGACCTCTGATGAGATAGATACGGAGCTTTTAAACAGTATGGATGTGGTCATTACTCTATGCTCAAATGCGGAAAGCGCATGCCCGCAAACCCATGTAAATGTAAAACGCATCCATTGGCCGATCGATGATCCGGTAGGCTCAGACGGAAGCAGAGAAGAGGTTTTGGGTAAATACAGAAACGCACGGGATGAGATACTTGGATTGATAAAAGGGTTTTTATCTTCCCTTGCGGGCAGCCGCTAAAGGCCCCTTTTTAATCTTTAATAGTCAGTTCTTTAAACGGCAATGCATAGAATCGGTCTCTTAGCCTAAAGGCCACATTAACAAGACTTATCATTACAGGCACTTCAATCAGAGGGCCAATTACGGCGGCAAACGCCGCGCCGGAGTTGAGTCCGAAAACGGCGACCGCAACTGCGATAGCCAGTTCAAAATTGTTGCTTGCCGCTGTAAAAGACAGTGTGACCGTTTTGCCGTAATCCGCCCCTATCTTCTTCCCCATATAGAATGATATAAAGAACATCAAAATAAAATATATCATCAGCGGTACGGCTATTCTTATGACATCAAAGGGTATCTGAATTATAAGGTTTCCTTTAAGGCTGAACATTACGACAATGGTAAATAACAGGGCTATAAATGTAACAGGGCTTATGGTAGGGACAAAACGGTTATAATACCACTTGTTGCCTTTAAGTTTAAGGAGTATGAATCTTGTTATAAAACCGGCGGCAAAAGGTATGCCAAGGTATATGAATACACTCTCTGCTATTTGAGAGATACTTACATCGACGATAGCCCCATGCAGACCAAAAAGCGGGGGCAGAAAGGTAAGAAAAAACCACCCATAGACGCTGTAAAAAAGCACCTGAAAGACGCTGTTAAATGCCACAAGGCCGGCAGCGTATTCGGTATCTCCCTTTGCCAGTTCATTCCATACTATCACCATGGCAATGCAGCGGGCCAGGCCTATCATAATGAGGCCTGCCATATATTCGGGATATCTATGAAGAAAGATTATCGCCAACAAGAACATCAGTATCGGGCCGATGATCCAGTTCTGGAGAAGTGAAAGCCCAAGTATCTTTGTGTTTTTAAAGACATCCCAGAGTTCTTCGTATTTCACCTTGGTAAATGGCGGGTACATCATCAGCATCAACCCGATGGCTATGGGTACGTTGGTAGTGCCTGCCTGAAAGGTATTTATTACACCTTCTACATCGGGGAATATGTAACCAACGGTTATGCCGAAGAGCATAGCCGCGAATATCCACAGTGTCAGATATCGGTCGAGAAAAGAGAGCCTTCTGCTTACTCCGTCAGACATATATTGTTTCCTCCTGATAAAATATTAAAATATTAGGTGGGGGGGACTTCCCCTGTATTGTTATTAACATATGAGAAGAAACCCTTAAGCACATTTTTCAGGCGTTTTCTCATTATGCTTGTGCCTCTTGAGTCTGTTCAGGTCTTCCTTTGCTGATTTCAGGGAAGAGATATTTTCTTTCAGTATCTCCAACAGCTTACTCTGTATTGGATGATTCCGCCCGGATATGCGGTAGTACGTCCACAAACCCGCCTTTCTATCCTCAACCCACCCTGATTTTTTTAAACAGGCAAGATGCCTTGAAACGGTTGACTGCGGAAGATTGAGGACATCCGTTATGTCACAAACACAAAACTCTCCTTCAATAAGCAGCAAGAGTATGCGCAATCGTGTTTTTTCGCTTAATGCTTTCAATAATCCGGCGGTTTGCTCCATAATAAACCATCATATCCGCATAAGCGGATATTGTCAAGAGCAAAGTAAAAAAGCCTCCTTGAATTATAAATAATTATCCATTATTTTTTGCATAGTTCATTAAGTTCGGAGCAAGGGAAACCTTCCATAAGTTTCTCGGGAAAAATGATTGTTGCAAAACAACCTTTGAATGTCTCATCAATAAACACCGGGTAAAAGTGTATTACTGCCTTTTTCTCCCCCATCATCTTCTTTACGACAAAAGGTCCTTTACGCCCTTTTCTGAAGGCATCGTACATTAAATCTATCTTTTTTGTGGTCTCTTGAGAGTGGCAGTCTAATAGAGGTTTCCCTATATCAGTTTCTCTCCTCTTGCCAGATTCATACGATGCCCTGTTGAACCAGCGTGAGACGCCATTCTCATCAGCGTACTCAACTCTAAAGTCAACCGAGTCGCATATCTCCTTAAGTATTTTACTATCCATACCCATCTTACCCCTCCTTTATTTTCTCTTCCATGGCGAATATATTAAGGCAAATATTTTCTTGCCGCGGTCACCATTTGCAGAAATATCGTTCAGTCTTCCCATAACCTCGTCCCCGGTCCCTGCAATTAACTTAACAGGAGATTTTAGTTTTAAGAGGATAACTCCAAGTATGATTATCATCATCCCGACGATCTGGATGATATCAAGACGCTCTCCGAGAAACAAATATGTCCATAACACCGTAAAAACGGGTCCGAGTGAACTTATAATAACCGACCTTCCGGCGCCAATCTTCCTTACACCATACATAAAGAGGAGAAATGGGATAAAACCGGAGAATATGCCGAGCAAAGATGCCGCCGCCCATACCTGTGGAGAGTCTGGAAACGACCTGTTGCCGAACATCGCAAAGAAAAAGGCAAAGAGGAATACTGAACAGTAAGATGTGAGATACACAGGAGACACGTTTTTTATCATCTTCTCGCTCAATGTATTGTATATTGCAAAACATAAGGATGCAATAAGTGCGAAGACTATTCCCTTGCCGTTGAGGTAGAGCAAGGCTGTTTTATCAACCCTTACCACCATACTTAAACCGGTAAATGTCAGCAAAAGGGAGATAAATCTTGCAGATGTAACCTTCTCTCTCATAAAGATCATCAGCATTACCGTAGTAACGGCAGGATATGTGAATACAACAAGTGTGGAAAGCGATGCGTCTATGAACTCTAAGGAATAGAACGAAAAGAACATTGCTCCGCCTATACCCATGATGCCCATAAAGGCAAAGGTTAAGGCCTCTTTTATGGTTATCTGAAAACCGTTTTTACCCTCCAATACAAATAGCACTGTTATAAAAAATGGGGCTGCTATGCCAAGCCTCATGAGCATAAGGGTCATGGCATCAGCTCCATAGCCATAAGCGTACTTTACCAGTATCGACTTAAAGGAAAAACCAAGCGCCGACATGGCAACGAGAAGGTATCCGGAGGCGGAGATTCTTTTCATATTTTATCACCAAAAAAAAGGCCGTGAGTTTAAGTACCCACGGCCTTTAAATGCTATATTTGAAAGATTGCATTACATAAAGTCCATGGTCATACCACCAAAGCCAAGCCATATAAGTGACTTGACGGTTAAAAAAACAACTGCTGTGCCTATAGATTTATAATCCATCATAACGCCATTATAAAGGATATATTTTCTTTGTCAAAGCTTTTTATCTCTTTCTCAAATATTGTCTCTATATTAAGTTTCACCCAAAAACAGAGATAGGTTTTTGGGCAAATTGGCAAGACGCTTTAAATGCAAGGCCGCAGGCGATTTTTCTTTTGAGGCGTACATAACCGGTACGGTGAGAAAGAAAATCGCCGAGAACACAG
>JALXFI010000169.1 GCA_027069035.1 bacterium | reverse complement strand
GTCCCGCCAGTTCCTCTCCGGAAAGATAGCATCCCCTTTTTTTTTGCAGGATCCTTATAATATTTTTATCAAGCTCCATAATATTCGGATTCAAAACAACAGTTATTTGTTAAATTCAGAGGACCCCCATGCTTATATCGACCGACCTTGCAGAATGGGTCAGCGCCCCCACGGAGATAAAATCAACACCCGTTTCGGCTATCTCCCTTACGTTGTCGAGTGTTACACCACCGGACGCCTCCAACAATACCTTCTTCCGTGTCAGTTGAACCGCCTTTAAAATATCAGCCGTATCCATATTGTCAAGCAAGACTATATCAGGCAAAAACCGAAGCGCCTCCTTAAGCTCATCAATGCTTTTTACTTCTATCTCCACCTTAAGACCTGCGGGCATATTTTCACGCATACGTATCATCGCCTCCTTGATCCCTCCACAGGCCTTTATGTGATTATCCTTAATAAGTATGCCGTCATAAAGCCCGAATCGGTGTGAAAAACCGCCTCCTGTGCGCACGGCATACCGCTCAAAGATTCTTAAGGCAGGGGTGGTCTTACGGGTGTCAAGTATTCTTACAGGCAGACCCTTTACCCTGTCCGTAAATCTGCGGGTAAGCGTTGCGATGCCTGAAAGCCTCTGAAGAAAATTAAGCGCCAGCCTCTCACCGGAAAGGACGGCGTTTATATCACCCTCGAGTTCTGCAATACTGCCGCCGCTTAAGACCTTTTCACCGTCATCACAAATCCTTTTAAGCCCCACATCACCGTCAATAAGAGAAAAGACCCGCTCAACAAGAGGAAGACCCGCCACAACAAAATTCTCCTTGGCTGTTATGACGGCCTTAACGGTTTTATTACAATCAAAGAGCGCCTGAGTCGTCACATCACGCGGCCCGATATCCTCGCTTAACGCCCGCTTGATTATGTTGTCGGCGATATCACTTCTTATCAACATCTTTTACCCTATATCGATATTATACGCTCTATCTGATCTTTAAATCTTCCAATCTTTTCAGAGAGTTCGGCGGCCTTCTTTCTCTCCTTAGCCACAACATCTTTGGGCGCCTTTTCAAGGAAACCCTTGTTGGCAAGTTTCCTCTCAATCATATCAAGCTCTTTAAGCGCCTTGTCCCTGCCCTTCTTAAGTCTCCTCTCCTCTTCCTTAAGGTCTACAGCCCCGTCAAGGAGCATAAAGAGTTCAACATCCTTAATAACCAGAGGTATCGAGGAAGCGGGTCTGCCGTTAGAGCCTTCAATAGAAGACACCTTTGCAAGTCTCTTGACAAGATACTCTTCCCTTTTAACAATACTCTCCGATGCGCCGCCGCCTTCAACATAGGCAAGCTTTACCTCGGCATTAAGAGGGATATTAAGCTCAAAACGGAGATTTCTCACCCCCTTTATAAGCTCCATTATAAAATCGGCCTCCACAATTGCCTCATTATCGATCAACTCCTCCCTGACTTCGGGATAACCGCTAAGGAGTATACTCTCTTCATGTCCCATACCATGCCATATCTCCTCCGTAACAAAGGGCATAAAGGGATGGAGCATCCTTAGTATATCCTTAAGGAGATTAAATATCACACTGCGGCAGGCCTCTTTGGCATCTTCCCCGCTTTCACCATTAAGAATGGGTTTTGATGCCTCTATGTACCAGTCGCAGTACTCATGCCAGATAAACTGATAGAGTAAAGATGCCGCCTCATTGAAACGGTATTCTTCTATAGAACTTCTCACATCCCTTACAGTCATCCGGAACCTTGAAAGTATCCACCTGTCCATAAGCAAATCCGAACAAACCATTGAGGTATCATCATTATAATTCTTTCCATCCTCAAGGTTCATAAAGACAAACCTCGATGCATTCCAGAGTTTATTTACAAAATTTCTGTAACCTTCCATCCTCTCTTCCGAGAGTTTTATATCCCTGCCCTGCGCCGCAAGCGCCACAAGGGTAAACCTCAATGCATCGGTTCCGTACTTGTCCATCATAATGAGCGGATCTATCACGTTCCCCCTTGATTTGCTCATCTTCTGTCCGTCGGCGTCCCTTACAAGGGCATGGATATATACATCGCTAAATGGGATATCCCCCATAAATTTTATCCCCATCATAATCATACGCGCCACCCAGAAGAATATAATATCAAAACTTGTAACAAGCACAGAGGTTGGATAAAATTTCTCAAGTTCTTTAGTCTTCTTCGGCCAGCCCATGGTGGAAAACGGCCACAGCCCGGAGCTGAACCATGTGTCAAGCACATCAGGGTCCTGAATAAGTTCGTTTCCCCCACAGCACGGACATTTTTCCGGCGCTTCTTTTGAGACGATCATCTTATCTCTTTCGACTGTTTCTATTATATACTTATCGGCGTTTTCATCTATTTGAGCAGGCGAAAAGCCCTGACTTCTCAATAAGGAATAATTGCCGCCTTGAAGAGGCTTTTCATCAGAAGAATCCGGTGAAACGGTATCTCTAAAGACAACGTGTATCTTATCACCGCTGCATTTTCCGCAGTACCATACAGGAATCCTGTGCCCCCAGAATATCTGACGCGATATACACCAGTCCTTTATATTCTCCATCCAGCTAAAGTAGGTATTCTCCCAGCCTTTTGGTATGAATTTTATCCTTCCGTCCCTTACCGCCTCAATGGCGGGTGCGGCAAGCGGTTTCATCTTAACAAACCACTGTAGTTTTATAAGCGGTTCGATAACGGTATCGCAACGGTAACAGTGCCCCACCGCATGGTCATGTTCTTCGACCTTTACAAGCAGTCCCTCCTGCTTTAATCTTTCAACAACCTTTTTTCTGCACACAAAGCGGTCCAACCCCGCAAAGTCACTGCCCGCCTCTCCGGTCATAGTTCCATCATGACCTATAACCTGAGGCATATCAAGTCCGTATTTATGTCCTATCAAAAAATCGTTCGGGTCATGGGCAGGCGTTATCTTGAGCGCCCCCGTGCCAAAGGAGCTGTCCACATACTCATCGCCTATAACGGGTATCTTTCGTTCAACCAACGGAAGGATAAGGTTCTTTCCTATAAATCCTTTATATCTTTCATCTTCAGGGCTTACCGCCACAGCGGTATCGCCGAGCATCGTCTCCGGTCTTGTTGTGGCTATGGTAAGCGAACCCTTACCGTCCTCAAGGGGGTAGTCTATATAATATAGACGGCCTTTATCGTCCTTGTGTTCGACCTCAAGGTCCGAAAGCGCCGTTTCGCACCTCGGGCACCAGTTTATCATATAATTATCCCTGTAGATGAGCCCGTCTTTGTAAAGACTTACAAAAACCTCCTTTACGGCCTCTGAAAGCCCGGGGTCCATGGTAAAGCGTTCTCTGCTCCAATCACAACCTGCGCCAAGCCGTTTTAGCTGGTTTACTATCGTAGAGCCAGAATCTTCTCTCCACTTCCATATCCTCTTTATAAGCGCCTCTCTCCCCACATCCTTTCTTTCAAGTCCTTCGGCTCTTAGCACCCTTTCAACAACGTTCTGTGTGGCGATCCCTGCATGGTCCGTCCCCGGAACCCACAACACCTCAAAGCCCGTCATCTTCTTGTAACGAGTAAGCACATCCTGAAGCGTATTGTTAAGCGCATGTCCCATATGGAGAGAACCTGTAATATTCGGAGGCGGGATAACCATTGCAAAGGACGTTGAGGGAGAAGATGCGTCCGCTCTGAAAAGTCCCTTCTCTATCCAGTATTTATGCCACTTTTCTTCAACCGCTTTCGGTTCATATCTCTTGTCAAGTTTCATGGATTACACACCTTAGAGTTTATTATTTAGTACCTATATGGGTTTCAGAATGGACACTACTTAAAAAAACCGCCGTACAGCTTTTATAAGGCTTTTTCAAACCAAAACTAAAAAGGGGATTATAATAATCCCCGGTTTACTTGCTCTCATATTTTTTTGGTTAATAAAATACGGTAAGACAATTACTGCCCCTTGCTCAATGCCTCTTTTATCTTTTTCATCTCATCCTTTAACATTGATTCAAGGAGTTCAGGGACGATCTCCCATGCTATCTCTTCAACAACCGTTCGAACCGTACCCTCAATATCCTCTTTGACAAGCGCTGGAGAAACCTCTGCCATTTGCACCTTTTCCGAAGGCGTTTCTTCCTTTACCTCTTTTTCTATCTCTTCAGTCTCCTCAACCGTCGGTGTCTCGGTCATGCCTGTTATGTCTTCCTCTTCCACTATCTCTTCAATATCTTCAATAGGTTCTATATCCTCTATCTCCTCGATATCTTCAATAGGTTCTATCTCGTCGGTTAGCTCAATACCTTGAGCTTCTTCCCCCTCAATCTCCTCCCCGGAAGACTCTTCTTCCTCTGTTAAAGCCTCTTCAAAAGAGTCTCCGCTTTCGCCTTCTTCAGGCTCAACGTCTTCCAAAACATCATCGGAAAGGAGATCCGTAAAATCACCTTCAGGCTCTATATCTTCCTTAACGCCAAGCTCTTCCGAGGCAGGCTCCCCGGATTGAACCTCTTCAGTTTCCTCAATCGGCTCTATCTCGTCGGTTAGCTCAATACCTTGAGCTTCTTCCTCTCCAGACTCTGCGCCATCAACACCTTTACTGTCCGTATCCTCTAAAACCTCGTCAGAGAGTATATCCTCAAAGCCTTCATCTAAATCCGTTTCCTTCACACCCTCTTCTTCTTCTTTACCCTCTTCAAGGGTTAAATCACCGCCACTTAAATCTTCTTCTTCTAAAGCTTTCTTTTCTTCAGTAACTTCCTCAGAAGTTATCTCTTCAAAACCTTCTCCCTCAGACTCCTCTTCGGAAGGCTTTCCTTCATCTATCAAAGCCTCCTCCTCCAATCCAAGAAAATCTCCGACATCCCATGTCTCATCAGCATTCTCATCTGATAAATCTTGAGATTCATCGGCTCCGGTCTCTTTCGAGAGATCCTCCTCTAAATCCATATCCTCTTTTAAGGCTTCCCCGATTCCTTCATCTTTTTTAGAATCCACTTCTGTCTCAATATCTTCCACAGGTTCAAAAGCGGCTTCATTTGCCGCCTCACCGGTTTCTTCTCCAGTATCAGACAATAGCGGCTCTTCTTTAATCCGTTCTTCATCTGCACCAGCCTCTTCTACAGACCCTTCAAGAGGTTTGGTGCCTCCTTCACCTGATAAAAGGGCATTTACCTTATCTATCAGCTCCTGTGATTCAAAAGGCTTCACTATATAATCATCAGCGCCAACCCTTCTACCCTCTTCATCATCATAAGGCTCAAATGTACCGGCAAGTAAAAGCACGGGTGTATTTTTAAGTGCTGAATCTTTTTTAATCTCTTCGCAAACATGGTAGCCGTTTTTATCAGGAAGGGATATATCAACAAGTAAGAGATCAGGCGATATCTCTTTTGCCTTATTCATCATCTCTTCACCATTGCCTACAATGGTAAGGTCAACCTCTTCATTACTCAGTGTTATTGAAATAACCTTCTGAATCGTGACACTATCATCGGCAAGCAAGACTTTTTTTGCCATATTTTAACCCCTCAAATATTAGGTTTATACCTAAATCCCGCGATAGCGGGATTTGAAATTGGCAATACATCTTTAACTGCTGTGTTCTCGGCGATTTTCTTTCTCACCGTACCGGTTATGTACGCCTCAAAAGAAAAATCGCCTGCGGCCTTACATTTAAAGCGTCTTGCCAATTTACCCAAAAACCTATCTCTGTTTTTTGAGTTATACCACATAACCATCTAACACATATTTTTTTGCTATGTCAAGGGTTTTTAACTTAAATTTCTTGCGTTTAAATTTAATTAGTATTTTAAAACTGAGGAGACTGCATAAGCGTTACAAGCGCATCCTTCTTTGAAGAACCTATTGATGCAGACCCGTCTGTTGTGCCCCCCAAGTTTCCCGCAAGCGCCGTCATGTTGTCGGAAAATGCCTTTTCAAGCTGTTGTTGAGCGGACATATCGTTTCCTGCGGTGCTCTGGGCCTCAAAACGTGTAAATTCCAGTATCATAATATCTTCCTGCAAGCCAAAGAGTGCGGCATAACTCGCCGGCAAGCCCTGCCCCCCTGCGCCAAAATCTGTCCTACCCGCCATCCATGCGCCTCCGGCACCCTCGCAACTGTCCTTGTCATAATAGTTGGAGTCGGAACAAGACCCTACCCATGTAATTGAAGACGGTATAGCCGTTGTGTCACGTGTATAGGTAAGCGCCCCGCCGGCGGCAACTATGCTTGATATCCAGTCCGTAGGTATAACCATGGTAATAGACCAGTTGACGGCATTACCACTCGAATCATAAAACTGAA
Source organism: bacterium (assembly GCA_027069035.1). Taxonomy (GTDB): domain Bacteria; phylum Desulfobacterota; class GWC2-55-46; order S146-80; family JALXFI01; genus JALXFI01. Next base: position 239 of record JALXFI010000169.1, on the reverse strand, counting down.
ACTCATTCAAGGTCATACCGCTGGATGTTCCAAGGGCGTTGTCGATATTGGAGATCATGGTATTTATCCTGGCATCCGATGCGGCCGTATCCGACATAAACTGATTAAAGGCGGTGTTCATCACAGTATCAAAACTGCTCTGCGCCGCCTGTATGTCGGCGTCCGTTTCCGTGCCGTCAAAGACCTGATCAAATGCCTGAAAGGCGCTTGTCATTGTATCGGAAAGAGTCGTGGCAGCG
>JALXFI010000168.1:4640-6552 GCA_027069035.1 bacterium | reverse complement strand
CTCTATATCTATCTCACCCAATCTATCTATCCATTCCTGGAACATGATCTGATTTACATTGCCGGGCTCCACCACATCAAACCTCTTGTCCCTGAACAACTCAACAACAAAGACATCGGCAACGATCTTGCCTGCGTCCCTTCTGCCGCTGATATTATTAAACGGCAGAACAACAAGTTTAACCGCCTCCTGTGATTTCTTTGTATCAATATGTTCATTAGAAGTAGCACAACCGTGCAAAAAAACAAAGCTTAAAATTATTGCAAAAAAAAGACAATCCTTTTTAAGGGTTGCTAAAAAACATCTGCCTTTACCCATCTCACAATCTGAATTCCCTGACAACACCTTTAAGCCTTTCCAGTAATTTAACAACGTCCTGATTGAGTCCCTCATCTTTTTCATTTAAATCGGATAGCTCCTCAGTTATACGTTGAATCTCATCCAGCCTGGGTTTCAGCTTTTCAACCATAGTATTAAGTGCTTCGGCCAGCTCTTCAACCTCATCGCCTTTTCTGACCGTAAATCTTCCGGTAAAATTTCCCTCTCCCAACTCGTTTTTAATATCCTTTTCAATCCTGTATAACGGACCCGCTATCTTGTGAGGAAAAAAAACAGCCGCCACAAATGCAATTACAATGCCGACAAGAAGGGCAAGCAAAACGCCGGGGAGCAGTAGGTCAAGGAAACTCCTTGCATGAATATGAAACTCTTTAAAGGAGTTTCCAACCTCCTGGTTACTGTAAACATAGAAAAATATGGTGGTAAGACCCAATGCAATCAACGTGGTCAGCATCACCTTGAACAGCAATCTAAGTTGCATACGCCTTTTTATAGAGTAATTGATCAAAACAGGTCTTCTTCGATTCTTTATCCTCTGCTTACTCATGTCAATCAACCTCTTAAAAATTATTTAGTGTCCGTATGGGTTTCCCGTGTATGCGCTATTTATCGTCGCTATTCATACGGCGCGCCCGTATGGCAGACTACGCACAGATCCCTGTTGCCTTCAAGTCTTGACAGATACCTTAACTTACCGGCATGCGGATAATGACACGTAGTGCATGTTATCATTCCGCCCTCAATGGTCGGAAGCTCAGAGGGCACCCTTGTCTTGGAACTGAGGCTTCTTATCCCCACAGGATGCGATATCCCCTGTTCATGACATTTAATACATACCGTTATTTGAGATACCCTTGGAGGCACGATACCGAACCCATGTTTGTCCATTTCAACCGGCTCGCTAAGTTTTAAATATGCCTTGGCATCCTTATTTGTAAGCACACTGACATATGCACCCATCTTATCTTCCATCGCAAATATTTCAACAGAGATTATATTTATATCAATGTCTGCGGTATTGCTCACGACAGGCTCAGGGACATATTTTTTTGATGTGTCGAAAACAAGGTCTTCCGAAGCGCTCGCATTTCCAAAGATGTCTCTTGATATCACCCTATAGTGGTACCTCCTGCCGGGTTTAAGCCCAAAAATCCTCACCCTGTGCCTTCTTACAAAGACATCATCCTCCACCTCTTTTCTGCCGTATTCCTCCGTCGAACCGTATTCCACAATCGAGTTTGAAAACTCATTAGTATCCCAGCCAAGTGTTGCCTCAAGAAACACCGCCTGCTTGATCTCTTTCACCTCTACATTCTGAATGGAAGGGGCTTCTAAATCATTGTACCGGATCCTTTTTATCTGAGAAGGCACGATCTTTACCGGCGCAATATATGCCTCCCTCCCCTTTCGGTCTTTTACCTTAATCTCCAGTGTTGTTTCTCTATCACGCAAAAGGCCCTTCAGTAAAAAAAGTTGTTTGCTATGATAATGTGAAGAAAAAAATTCTCTTGTCTGTTTCCCGGGAAATTTCTTTACAATATGACAATCCGTACACTTATCTTCCACCCCGGGA
>JALXFI010000168.1:0-4630 GCA_027069035.1 bacterium | reverse complement strand
TTTCAAACCCGCCTCTCTTGCCTTTATACCGGAGTGACACTTCCGACACGCATCCGATGAATCAACCCTGCTCCACAGATGATTACGGCCATTAAAAATCACAGGAGAAAAGATTTCGCTCAATAGAACAACGAGAAGGATCAAAAATAATCTGATCCAAGAACAAGTTCCTGTCATCAAAAATCCTCTATATCGACCCCTTTGCTTTTTGAAAACCGTCTCTGCCTGTAAAAAACAGATGAAATCGACTTTTTAAGGTTAAAGCTGTTACCTGCTCTATCTATAACGGTAATAGAAAAAGACAGTGTTTTCAGGTCTATTTTAGGGTCTATATCCATATTCACTTTTTGCGGGATACCACCCTTGCCTTCAAGCTTCTTTAAAGCTTTACCATCTTTATCAAGGATATTCAGTCTCCATAACTCTATATCCTCATCGGAACTGTAATTAAACGTAAATATTATTTCACCGTTATTCTCCTGTAAGTTGGCTATCTTTACAACCGGCGGGGTGTTTTTAACCCTCAACTTACCCGTTCTGGTCGTTACATTCCCTGCAATATCCGTTACAATAAACCTATAGGTATAGTTTCCATCATCCACATATCGAAAGTTATTGGTGCCGCCCCTCCATATAAGTCCTTTGGGAAGTTTGCCAAACCCCCTGTCGCTTCTCACCACCTTGCCTTTTGTATCCAATATCTGTATCTTCCACTCGTCTATATAATCAAAACCGTCAAGTTTTGGCGTAAATATCACAAAACCTTTTTTTTTGGAAGCAAAAACATCTCTGCTGACACTCAAGTTGACCCTCGGCGGTGTGTTGTCAACCGTTACCTTGCCAAATGCAGCAAATGGATACTCATCCCCATTCCGGTCAAAGACCAACATATCGACAGGGAAGACCCCTTCCACTTCCGGCGCCGTTATAGTGCCTATATACTCATTCCTGCCATTTCTATGGAGCAGAGATTCCCTGCCTTTAAGCGCCACCTTTACCTGTTTGGGCTCTTCCGAGACAGAAAATATCCTGACCCTTATCTCCACGTCATCCCCGCTTCTTGTGATATTGGAAGACAGGGTTACCCTGTCTATATCAAAACTGTTTTTCTCAACTACATTAGTATATGTAATCTTCTCAGGGATGTTTTTAAGCATATCTCTCACAAGTCTCTCCATAAGCGTGTCCATGGATGAAATGGTCCCAAGCCCAAGGATGCCTGTAAAATCATCACCGGAATAGGACAGGGTATCGGCCCATACAATGCTTCCATCCATAGTACTTATCATACGAAGTGTTAAACCTATCTTAACCCGCCCCCGTGTGTTATCATAAAATAGGTTCACAGCGCCGACCATTACGGCATCCACTTTAAATGAACTTCCGATCTTTTTTGCGGTTATTCTTGTTATAGCGCCTGTATAACGTATCCTGTTTTCGGCTAAAAAATTCTCAAGCAAATCATCTCTTAATATCAATACTCCCCTGTCCTTCAACCCTCTTTTAACAAGAGAAGTTAGCGTTTTAGCCGCAGAAGGACTATCCGTCAGGTTTTCAAGAGGAAATACGGCAATCCTTTTAAGAAAAACAACCTCTATAGTATCAATATCTTGAGAACCATTCGCACAAGACACATATGTAATGATAAAAAATAAAGTAAAAAGGCATATAGCCGGGAATTTTAAAGAAACAGGGAGACAGGCTCCATTGCCCCTTCCCTGCCTTTTTATAGAAGGAATATCTTGTCTTAATAGAGAAATCATCTCAGACTATTATGACAGATCAATCACAAGAAACATCTCAGTGTTCGGATTTCCAAGGCGCTAAAAAAGCGTGCTTAAAGCAATCCTTATTGCCTTTAACGTCAACTTAGCCGTACCTACCTCATCAAATCCCATCAGCTTTCGCCACATACTCTGTCCCTGCACCGAAACCTTGGACTGCCACAACACTATACCGGAACTCGTATCAAGCATTCTGAGTGATATAGACACCGCCCCCCCCTTGCCATAGCTTCCGCCCGAATAATCATCCACACTGCCAAGCATAACGGCCTGAACGCCTAATTTTTCACCTATAAGTTTCAGCATTTCATTATCCACCTCAACCGTCATGCCTGCTTCAGCGCCTGTCTCCGGAAGTATTGCATTAAGCGCCTTTCTTACCTCACCCTGCTCTACAACATCAAAAACCTGTCTTGACATAACCTCTATGCTCAGGGTGTCTCTTATCTTCTCACCCGCAAACTTATCCCCGCTCATATTGTTAAATGGAAGGATCGCTATCTTTCTTATATAAGAGAAGTTTGCATCAGGATTTACATATCTGACTGCGCTTGCACCGCTGCAACCGGAAACATATAAGATAAGGATTATAAGAAGCCCCTTCTTAAGGACGCCTTTATTATAAGACCTGCATATTTTTTCCGATATCGTCATCAACCTTCTTAATTATTAACCAATATATCGCATATCTTTTAGTGTCTCTATAAACCCAAAATCCCGATATAGCGGGATTTGAAATCGGCAATACATTCTTAACTGTTGTGTTTTAGGCGATTTTTTTCCTCACCGTATCGGTTATGTACACCTCAAAAGAAAAATCCATTTAAGACGTCTTGCCAATTTACCCAAAAACCTAAATCCGTTTTTGGGATATTAGGTTCCAGGATAGACACTACTTAACCACCTTATAGTCTAACAGAAAAAAGCTTTATCCGTCAATATAAACCCAAAATCCCGATATAGCGGGATTTGAAAAGAGAATCGCCCAATCCTATAAAGTCCAACTTATTTCAACCGAAATAAGTTCATTAGGCTAATCTTGTCAGGATGAAGGCATAAAAAAATTACCTGTTATGACATTGCTGGCACCCAACATTCGAGGCTATCCCTTTGCCAAACTGACTGCCTGACACTACGTAAGAGAGATAATCCCATCTCAGGGCATCATAGTACGGACCGCCATGGGCAAAGTGACAGGAAAGGCAGAATACTTTATGACCTACAGTAAAATCATCCATTGCCGGACCATTCCATGGAAGATAATATACAGGGTCATATGTATCACCGCTCCAACTGCCACCCGCCGTTACAGGCAATCCTTTACCGGCTATTATAAGACCATTGGTGTAATTCGTTCTGTCGATCGGCACTGGATTACCAAGGTGGCAACCTATCTGGCACCCTGGGAAAGCCCCTCTCGGCATGGTTGTCTGTACAGGGTGCCTTCTCCAGTCACGGTAGCCGGTTTCTGAAAAGCCACTCCATTGAACCTTGTTGTTCGTATTTCTGAATTCATGCCAGTTGTCATGGCACATGGCACACCATTGACTCATGGTCATGCCAGGCCTCTGCGCACTAGTACCGGTCTCACACACTCCCGTCTCATAGGAGTTGCTGTTTATCGAATCAGCGTTGGGATCAGCGCTTAGCGCCCCCCTGTAGACAGGCCATATTACCTGGCCCGCATTGTCTGACTCATTACCACCAAAGTAAGAGGAAGCGCCAAGTACTGTACTTGTACTGCCCACATAGCTCCTTGTCCACTGATATTTAAAATATCTTTTATTTACGCCCGGCAAACCAAACTCTATATTACATCCTGTGGCGCCACTATCGAACGGTACCCTCTTCAGGTTACGAAAGAGGTTTACCGTAGAGGTATTGCTGGTCGAAACACCATGCGGGTCATGACAATTAGTGCAAGTAAATTCAGAAACCGCCTGATCACCACCAGGTGGTATTACACCACTTATCCCAAGTGAATGTCCCCGCCCCAGTGAAGACGTATCAACAGCATCCCATGATGAATCTAACTCCCAATAAAAATTACCACCCGCACCTATAAGATTGAATGGATCATTATCCGTCCATGAAGCAGAGGAATATACCTTTGGCGCTATAACGTTCTGGGGAGCAAAGGAAACGTTTGCCTGACTCCCGTTACTTGCATGACACTGGAGGCAGAGTTTGTGTATCTCAGATCTTGAGTTTACATTAGCCCTTAATAACAGAGTGCTTCCCCCGGAGGCGCCCTCCATTCCAACATTGCCCTGAGAGTTGTGCATGGTATGACAGTTGCCGCAGGTAAGGTCCCCTGCACCCTTGTGAACCGCAAAAACAGTTGCCGGCAAGTATGCTATAAAAATTGCTATCAGACCAATAAGAATTTTCCCCATTTTTATACATCAATTTAAAAAACTTTTCTTATGTTTCACACTGTTGTAAGTTTATACTGGCAATATGTAAACCCGACCATAACATTCTATTACCGCTTTGAGTCAAGAGTCTATATGGACATCTTCGCAACAGGAAAGCTATCAGACCGTTCTACGGTTTTCCAGGATGTGGTTTACCCGACTGACCAATTCATCAGGGCTAAACGGTGTAATCAAAAAATTGACGGCATTGTCTTTTAAAAGTTCTTGTGACAGTTTACCTTCAAAAAAGTCGGAAATAGCCAATACAGGAACCCTTGCATTCTTTTTCCTCAGAATATCAAGTAGATTGTCTAAATCTTCAAGGCTATAGGGCTTCTTTAAATAAAATACTACAAGATCAACGGAATCTTTATTGCCTGAGTCTGCGGCATTAAGAACCCAACCAAGCGCTTCCTCACTATTAAGGGT
>JALXFI010000167.1 GCA_027069035.1 bacterium | reverse complement strand
GCTATAATTGTCTCTTCGCCAGGTCTTAAAAAAGTCCTAACCACAAGCTCTATTATCTCGTTTGAACCATTGCCGAGTATAAGATTTTCTTCACTAATATCATAAAATTCCGAAAGAGCGCCTTTAAGATAATAACATCCCCCGTCAGGATAGCGGTGGATGTTTTTAATAACCTTTGACACAGCCTCAACGGCTTTATCAGAAGGTCCAAGCGGGTTCTCGTTTGATGCCAGTTTTATGGAACCCTGAATGCCGAGCTCCCTTTCCAGTTCTTCTATCGGCTTGCCCGGCGAGTACGGTTTTATTGAACTTATATAATCAGGCACAAGTTGTTTATTTAAAGTCTTCATCAAACACCTCTATTATCTTTAAACCCCGCTAAAGTCTGCTTTTAGGATATGAACCAAGCACTTTAAGAAATACACACATCTTCTCAAGCTCTTCAATGGCCTCCGTAACATGCGCATCGTAAATATGTCCATCCACATCAAGAAAAAAAACATACTCCCATGCGCGTTTTTTCTGGGGCCTTGATTCTATCTTTGTCAGATTTATACCCCTATTTGCAAATGGCTTTAACATCTTATAAAGCGCACCCGGTTCATCCTTTATCGAAAACATAACCGATGTCTTGTCATTGCCCGTTTTGTCCTGTTCTGTTTTTCCTATAACGAGAAATCTGGTAAAATTGTTTGCATTGTCCTCAATCTTTTTCTCAACGATCTGAAGGTCGTAAAGATTTGCCGCAAGTTCACTGGCAATGGCTCCGGCGTTCGGGTCGTCAAAGACCATCCTTGCCGCCGCCGCCGTTGAGTCCGTCTCAAAAACCGGCACATCGGGAAGATTCTTATTCAGCCACTCCCTGCATTGGGCAATGGCATGGGGGTGAGAATATATCTTGGTAATATCTTCCATACGGCCTGTCTTTGAGAGAAGCGTCAATGAAACCTCAAGAAGTATCTCAGATAATATCTTTAGCTCGGAATCAAGAAACATGTCCAGTGTATATGTAACAACACCCTCAGTAGAATTTTCTATAGGAACCACACCGTACATTGCCTTGCCTCTTTCAACATCACTGAAGACATCGGCAATATCCTGTTTTGAGATAAAGGTTGCGGAAAGACCGAAATGATGCATACATGCAAGGTGTGTAAAGGTTGCCTTTGGTCCAAGATAGGCCACCTTTAAAGGCTGTTCAAGGCAAAGCGATGCAGACATGATTTCTCTGAAAACCGAACGAACGGCGCTGTCGGGAAACGGGCCTTTATTTATCTTTTGAAGCCTCTCATATATCTCCCTTTCCCTTGAAGGCACATAAAATTCTCTGCTTCCTTTAGACTTGAGTTTTCCTATATCAATAACAAGCGATGCGCGTTCATTCAACAGATTCAGTATCCTGTCATCAATATTGTCTATATTAGTCCTCAGTCTATCAATAGTCTCCGTATCGAGGCCTTTTCCTTGAGACACCCCATTGGACTCTTTCATATAACAAACACTTTCCTTTCAACACTGCATGGATTAAGCTCGTCAGATGAATCTACGTCAAACCTTCAGATTTTATAACATAGAGGATATTCTCCATAAAATCAATATCTATTCTAACCGGAAACCATAGACAGATCTTCATGGCAGTCATTACTTGCCGCTCTTTTCAAGGAATCTGCCCAAATTTCTGTATTTTTTATACCTTTCGGCAAGGAGCGTCTTTATTGGAATACCCTTAAGTTCGTCCAGCATACCGACAATCGCCTCTTTTACCAGCCTCGCAGATTCTTTATAGTCCCGGTGGGCGCCGCCAAGCGGCTCTCTTACTACCTTGTCAACCACACCAAAGTTGAGAAGGTCATTAGAAACCATCTTAAGGGCATTAGAGGCAACATCGGCCTTATTGCCGTCCTTCCACAGTATGGCGGCACACCCCTCAGGGGATATAACGGAATAAACCGCATACTCAAGCATCAATACCCTGTCTCCGACACCAATGCCAAGAGCGCCTCCGCTTCCTCCCTCACCTATAATAAAAACGGCAATAGGCGTCCTTAAAAGCGCCATGGCTTCAAGGTTTTTTGCTATTGCCTCCGCCTGCCCCCTCTCCTCGGCGCCTATACCCGGAAATGCCCCCGGTGTATCTATAAAGGCAATCACCGGCATGGAGAATCTCTCTGCAAGACGCATAAGCCGCAAGGCCTTTCGGTAACCTTCCGGATGAGGCATGCCGAAATTCTTTGCCACCTTTTCTTTAGT
>JALXFI010000166.1 GCA_027069035.1 bacterium | reverse complement strand
GTTCATGACGGTGTGGTAAAAGAGATAAACACTCACACCTATCCTGTGACCTCGGGGAATATCGGCAGGGTCGAGATCGAGATCGAAGACGACATAGAATATGGACTGGAGATGAAAGGGAATACGTTGTTTGTGGGATTAAAGAAAGAGATTGTTAAAGAAGCGCCTCAGGAGGAATTGCCTGAAGTCTTTAAAGACGCTGCTTTGCCTGTTCCCACTCAAGACGAAGAAATAGCTTCTGATGACGGGAAGAGTGTTGATAACGCTATCGAGAAACCTTTGAAAAAGGCTGAAAATATTGTTTCTTTAGATGTTTCAAAGGCAGACGAATATAATATTGTAAGCGTCAAAGGGGACGGAGCAATAGGAAATTACAACACATTTACACTTGATGACCCCAAGAGATTTGTACTTGATCTCTGGGGTGTGAATGGTCTGCTGAATGCAAAAGATCTAAAGGTTGGCTCTTCTTTTATAAAGCGTGTGCGTATAGGTGAGAATCCTCAGAGATTAAGGATTGTCTTGGATATTGAAGGGGCGGACTTTCCCCCTGCAATTGTAAATAAAGCAGGTGAACATCTGAATATAATAATAGGAAATGCCGAGTCTGCCAAGAATGCATTGCCTGTAACAGAGGAGCCGGATGTCCTTCATGTGGGAAAGGTAAAGGCAGCCGAACCTGTGAGAAGCAAAATGGCTATAAAGGCTGAAACACAGGAACCTGCGCCTCAAATCACACCTTATAGGGCGCCAGAGGCATCTATGTCGAATAACCTTAAAAGTGTTGATTTTAAAGAGACCAATGACTCATCGCTTGTAATTGTCAGGACATCAATGTCCCCTGATTACAGGCTGTCTAAGTCCTTTGACGGAGAAACCGTTGCGCTGACTATTAAGAATACTTCTATGCCTCAGGACTTGCAGAGGACACTTGATGCGTCCGAATTGGATACGGTTGTCTCATCTGTCAGTTCATATCCTTCTCGTGATTCCAGAGATGTAACGATCCTTGTCAAGCTTAAGGAGCAGAGTGCTCCAAAGATAGTTAAAGACAGGGGCGGCGTTATAATAAAATTTCCACGGCCGACCGTTCTAAATGTTGTTTCTGCGGTTCCGGAGGCGACTCATCCACCTGTATCTCCAAAGCCGCCTTTAGTAGAAGAAAAAGAGATTTCAGAGCCGCCGATACGTTTGGAGCAGACCGTTGCAGAGGACGAAGCCGTAAGCAAAAGCACTGACGAAGAAGACGGCAGCAAGAGATATCTTGGCAGAAAAATATCTCTTGATGTAAAAGATGCCGATATACAGAATATCTTCAGGCTTATTGCCGAGGTAAGCCATCTTAATGTTGTTGTTGCAGACGAGGTTAAAGGTAAGATAACCATGAGGCTTATGGATGTTCCGTGGGATCAGGCATTGGATATAATACTCAAGACAAAAGGGCTTGGTATGGTTCTTGAGGGCAATATTATGAGGATAGCGTCTACCAAGAAACTGGCGGCCGAAGAGAAAAGACTGCTTGAACAAAAGAAGGCAAAGGAAAAACTTGAGGATCTTAGTATAAAACTTGTTTCCGTGAATTTTGCCGATGCAAAGGACCTTCAAGCTAAGGTTAAGGACCTTTTGAGTGACAGGGGAAGCGTTACTGTAGATGATAGAACAAATACACTGGTTATCAAGGATATACAGGCCAATATCGATAAGGCCGTATCGCTTATAGAGAAGCTTGACACATCCACGCCTCAGGTTCTTATTGAAGCAAGAATAGTTGAGGCGCAGAGTACCTTTGCAAGGGACCTTGGTGTTCAGTGGGGTGTAGATACCGGACTTAAAGGCGCCGGTAAGACGCAGGTTGGGGCATTCGGCAGCAGTTCCACCTCAGGTTTGTCTGCGCCTTCTAATCTTCAAAGCCTTGGGCTTGATTCCAATCTTGGAACATCTAATCTGGCATTAAGTCTGCCGGCTTCGGGCAGCGCCGGTCCTTTAGGGGCGATCGGTTTTACATTCGGCAAGCTTACCGGCGACCCGCTTCTTATAGATCTTAAACTTTCTGCCGGAGAGGTCAAAGGCCTCAGCAAGACTATTTCAAGGCCGCGCATTATAACCCTTGATAATAAAGAGGCCAAGATATCGCAGGGTGACTCGGTGCCGTTTGAAACGGTTTCAGATTCCGGCACCCAGACACAGTTTATAGATGCCACCCTTGAGCTTACCGTCACTCCGCATATTACACCGGACGGCAGTGTGGTAATGAAGATAAAGGCAAGCAGGAATTCTATCGGTTCATTCAGAAGTTCTTCAGGAACACCGAGCATCAGCAAAAAAGAGGCTTCTACGGAGATTATTGTAAGAGATGGAGAGACTGCAGTGATTGGAGGTATTGTGGTTTCAGACAAGAGTGATAACCTTTCAGGAGTGCCTGCCCTTTATAAGGTGCCTGTTTTAGGGTGGCTTTTTAAGAATAAATCTCTTGCAGATACTCAGACCGAACTCCTTATATTTATTACACCAAAGATAGTAAAGAATTAGGACATGGCTTATTAAGTCCCATTGTTTTAGCAGAAGGTTTGTAGATTGATTTAAACGGCTCTGTCTTATTCTATTTTATTTGGGAACGGCTATGTTGAGATATCTTACATCCGGCGAGTCTCACGGCAAGTCACTGATTTCAATACTTGATGGCATACCGGCGCACCTAAAACTTTCCTGCAATGATATCAATTCCGAATTGTCCCGCCGCCAAACAGGATATGGGAGGGGTGGCAGGATGACTATAGAAAAGGACAGGGTTGAGATAATTGCAGGGGTTAGACATGGCGAGAGTCTTGGCTCTCCTGTAACCCTCCTTATCAAAAACCTCGATTGGGAAAATTGGAAAAGGATCATGGCTGTTGATGAGGGGGCGAGTGGCGAACACCATAAGAATGTAGCCATGCCGAGACCCGGACATGCCGATCTTCCTGGCGGACTCAAGTATGATGAAAAAGACATGAGGAATATACTTGAAAGGGCAAGCGCCAGAGAGACCGCTTCGAGGGTTGCCGTAGGAGCCGTATGTAAGAGATTTCTAAGTGAATTCGGCATAAGGGTTTTGAGCTGGGTTGTGGAGATAGGGGGCATAAGATGGAAGATCGAAGATGGGTTTTTGAGTGGAGGGTATAAGGATTTATTTAACAGGGCTGAGGGATCCGAAGTAAGATGCCCCGACAGCGGCGCCGAAGTTAAGATGAAAGAGAAGATAGATGAGGCTCATGATAAGGGGGATAGTGTGGGTGGAATATTTGAGGTTGTTGTAACAGGGCTGCCGCCCGGTCTTGGCAGTCATGTCCATTGGGATAAAAAACTTAATGCAAGACTTGCCTGCGGGCTTATGAGTATCCAGGCGATAAAGGGGGTTGAGATAGGCATGGGCTTTGAGGTGGCAAGAAATTTTGGCTCGGATGTCCATGATGAAATCTTTTATGGAAATTTGAAATCGGACGATTCTGCGGCCGCAGAGCCGAAAATCGAACAATGGCCGCTTAAAACCGGATTTTATAGGAAGACAAACAATGCAGGCGGCATAGAAGGTGGTATGACCAATGGTGAACCGATAGTATTAAGGGCGGCTATGAAGCCGATACCCACTTTAATGATTCCTTTAAAGTCTGTAAATGTCTGCACAAAAAAACCCTTTGATGCCGTGAAGGAGAGGTCGGATGTCTGCGCTGTGCCTGCGGCATCCGTAGTCGGCGAAGCGGTGACGGCGTTTGAGATCGCAAAGGTATTTCTGGAAAAATTTGGCGGTGATTCTATGAATGAGGTTAAGAGAAACTACAGGGGATATCTTGAGTATTTAAGCAACTGGTAGCGTGTGCGGCTGCCGGAACTTAAATTTAATATAAAAAAACACCTTCCCTTTTTGGTTGTTTTCAAAGAAATCTTTAAGTTTACAGACCTGCAACGCCTGTCGATATATTAAATTTAGGAATTTATATGAAGAATATTATTCTTACAGGTTTTATGGGAACAGGTAAATCATCGGTGGGAAGACGTCTTGCACATAGGCTCTCTTTACGTTTTGTCGATACGGACAAGGTTATTGAAAAGCAAGAGGGGCAAGCTATCTCTAATATATTCAAGAATCATGGAGAGGGGTATTTCAGAGAGATTGAAAAAGAGGCGCTTAAAAGGATATGCAAAGATGAAGGGCTTGTTATTGCAACCGGCGGAGGCGCTGTGGTTGACCCAAAAAATCTTAAAGTTATGAAAAACTCCGGAGCAGTAGTTTGTCTTACCGCATCTCCTGAGGTTATCTACAACAGGGTTAAACGGGTAAATACAAGGCCGCTCCTTTTAAAAAACGGCAAACTGGATGTCATTAAAAAACTCTTGAAAAAAAGAGAACCGTTTTATAACAGGGCGGACCTTGTCATAGATACCTCTGATAAGGGTATCGATGAGGTGGCAGATGCTATTATGGATTCTTTAAACTTGTTTAATAACAGTGGAAAAACCTCTACAAGGGTAGAGCTTGGGGATAGAAGCTATCCTATACTCTATCAGTCGGATCAGTTTGAAAAGATAGGATATATACTCAAAAGGCATGGTTTGTATAAAAAGGTTGCTTTGATTACAAACCCAACCGTAAGAGGGCTTTATGGCAGACAGGTCACTCAAAGCCTTAAAAACGCTGGTTTTGAGCCTTCACTGATAGAGATACCGGACGGAGAGAGGTTTAAATCTTTAAAGTGGGTATCAAAAATATACGACGAGCTGCTTAAGGCTCATATGGACAGGAATTCTTCACTTATAGCCATGGGCGGCGGTGTTATCGGAGACATTACCGGTTTTGTTGCAGCGACTTTTCTTAGAGGGGTTCCATTTGTTCAATTGCCAACAACCCTTCTTGCTCAAGTGGACAGTTCTGTTGGAGGAAAGACCGGGGTAAACCATCCCTTAGGCAAGAACCTTATCGGCGCCTTTTATCAGCCAAAAATTGTGATAATCGACACGGGTTTTCTAAACACATTGAAACTTAGAGAACTCAAGGCCGGTCTTGCAGAGGTCATAAAGTATGGTGTTATAAGGGATGAAAGGCTTTTCTCTTATTTAGAAGATAATATAGAGGCGATTCTCTCTCTTAAGAAGGGACCCCTTATCCGTATAATAAAAAGATCGTGTGAGATAAAGGCCGGCGTTGTGGAAGATGATGAAAGGGAAGATGGCATAAGGGCTATCCTTAATTTTGGCCATACCTTTGGTCATGCTATTGAAACAAATACAGGTTACAGGCGCTTCAGACACGGAGAGGCCGTTGCCTTAGGCATGATACTTGCTTCCCGTTTTTCCAATGCAATCGGACTTTGTAAAGGAAATGTTGAGGAGAGAATTAAAGGTCTGCTTATTAAAACCGGACTTCCGTCAGACACGTCATCCTTTGCTGCTGAGGATATAATAAGGGTTGTGGAATTTGACAAGAAGGTAATTAAAGAACATTTAAGATTAGTGCTTGTAAGGAAACTTGGCGATGTTATACTCAGAGAGTTTAAATTGGAGGATTTTTCACTTGACTTAGGAAAGATTCTAAAATAATCTTAAATCAACACAAAATATAGATAGATTTTGATAAAATGGTGAGATATTGCATGATTTTTATATTAAAATAGCTTTTTAATGCAAAAAGATGTGAAGGGTTATGATATGGAGAGACATTATGCAGGACGGAGTGACTAACCCTTACAGCGAGAGTGAGAAGGAACTTATTGACAAGATATCAAGGCTTGAGGATGTCCTGAAGCGTGACCCTTCTTCAAAGGTTTTTGCCCCTTTGGCCGATGCCTATAGAAGGATGGGCTTGTTGGATAAGGCATTTAAGGTGGTTATAAAAGGGCTGAGGATTGCGCCTGATTATGTGAGCGGCAGGCTTGCCCTGGCTCGGATATTCATAGATAAGGGCATGTTCTCTGAAGCGAGATATGAGCTTGAATTTGTGCTGGAACGTTCCCCTGACAATATTATATCGCTTAAGTTGCTAAAAGATATCGATAAGTTAAGAGATGAAAGGGGTTTTAAGGACAATAACGAAACTGAGATACGGTATAAAGAAGATAAAGAGACTCACATTAATAGGGATAAAAGAGAGAAAAACCCTTTTTATACCTTAACCTTTGCGTCTTTACTTGAACAACAGGGTCATTATGATGAGGCAAGAAGGGTCTATAAGACCATGCTTTCCCGTAACCCTTCTCAACGACATGTAATTTTGAGAAGATTGGAACGATTGGATGCATTGAGCTGAGAGGAGGTGCCATATGGATTTTAATTTGATATTAAAAGAGGCGACCGAGTATGCAGGTGGTCTTGGAGCAATAATAATGGGTAAGGACGGTCTGCCTGTAGACAGTTTTAAAAATGTTGACGTCCCTTATAGTGTAGATGATATTGCTGTGGAATACAGTAATGTGCTCAAAGAGATTAAAAAGATAAGCGACGCACACATGGCGGGTGATATTGAAGAGCTTTGTCTCTCAACTAATATATCAAAAATACTGCTAAAACCTATAAATGATGATTATTTTAT
>JALXFI010000165.1:5358-6566 GCA_027069035.1 bacterium | reverse complement strand
CTGGCCTCAGCCTATCCTGATTATGAGATATGTATAAAAAGGCGTTTTCCTGAGAATGTATTTGCACATAACCCGTTTCAATCATATTTCGATTTCTTTGATAACGAAACTCCGGAAAATATTAAACTTATAGATTATAGTGAGAACACAAGAAAGTGGGTTGATTCCGCTGAGATTATTATAGGAGTTGAATCGGGAATTCTATTTGAAGCAGCATTCATAGGTAAAAAGGTTTGTCTTATCGCTGATTCCCCTTACGAAATCTATAACGGAATCGTTCGAAATGACGATGTCTTTGCGTGCAGAGGGGTAAGGGCATTAAGAGCTGAAATATTAAAGGATATCGACGCTGCATCAAGATTTTCAAGAGATATAATCAATGAATTTTTACCCTCTGAATATGGTCCTGAAATGATTGTGGATATGATTGAAACGATCTTTCATGCCTTTCCTGAAAAAGAACTTAGAAATGCCTGCAAGTTTGATATCCCTGTTTCCATGTCTTACGATAAAGATATAGAAAAATTCAAAAATACTCGTGGCGAGTTTTGGGAAGAATCGCACAGGAATAGGATAAGAATGCTTTATTATGCATTTATTGCTGAGATTGCAAAAATGTTTATACTTGTTGCCCCGGACACCTCCGAAAATATGATGAATGATTTTCTTGAAAAGAATGATTTTATTGATGAACTCCCATTGAATCTTAATGAGGCTAAAGGATTTATTGAGTCGAAAAGGGGAGAGATGCTTTCTTTACTTGTCAAGGAGTTTTTCAGCAGATCGAGCATGGAAACGATTTTTTCATGCAACTCCTATGTCGAGTGTGACATCCTGTCATTGGGGTTTCAGCTTGCAGATTATATGCCTCCGCAAATTGGCCATGAATTTATCGCGAACCTGCAGAAATCGATTGAAAGAATCGAAAAAATAAGTACATCACGTTATAATATGGCATCTACGTTTGAAAGATTAGGTATGCTTTCCAAAGCCAAGGAAATATTTACTTCGATACTACATGAAGATAATGAAATATATGTCAAATATGGTGCTTATTTTCATCTGGGACGGATTTATCGCCTTGAAGGGAATATACAGAAGAGTAGAGAATATCTTGAACACTGTCTTTGTATTGAGCCTAATCACAGGCAGGCAAGGCAGATCCTTGAAGAAATTTCTCTGGCAAGAAATTGTTGAAGACGCTACGT
>JALXFI010000165.1:0-5348 GCA_027069035.1 bacterium | reverse complement strand
GTCTAATGAAGTTGTATATTGGAGAGATGTGACATATTTATTGGGTGGGGAATGAACTGGTCTGATGTAAGTTTTGTTAAGATTTTTGAAACTACAGCATGGAAAATCCTTCATGAGATACATTCTGCAGGAAAAGAAATGGACAGGATAGTGGAAGTATTCAAGGCTGGCGAAAAAATGGGTATATATCCCTGTAACAGATATTCCAGGAAGATACTTAGAGTATTAAAGAAAAAACACCCTGAGCTTTTTTCTAAGATTGTGGTTGCATTTGATGGAAGTGATAACCTCAATTTTATGGAGGGACTGAATGTCCGTAAGCTTGATGATATACACAAATTTGATATAGACAAATTGTTAGTAACATCATCTAAGTTTCCATCCGATCAAAAGGCTGATGTAACCGCCGTGGGTGTTCCGCCAGAGAAGATGTTTGTCACATCATTGTTTCGGGAGGAGCTTTCTCAATACGGCCCCGAAGAAGTCATGGATGGTATTAGCAGAGTCCTTTCCATTCTGTCGGATCACAAGTCGCGGGTAGTTTACATGCTTACATGGTTTTCGCTTTTGCTTCTTGAGAAGGAGATACTATCGGTGTTTGAATCTCCTGTCGATTTCGATTATTCTCCTAAGGGTGAAGTAAGTTATAGTGGAATGACTTTGAGCAATATAGAGAGCAAAGAGTGCCAGTATGGGTTGGCTCTTGAGATATACAGGACGGAGAAAGTTTTCCCGGAGCAGGGAGACACGGTGTTCGATATAGGGGCTTACCGCGGTGACACTGCGGCATTTTTTAGAAAGTATATTGGGGAAAGCGGAAATGTTTATGCCTTTGAACCAGACGATGTCAACTTCAGGTTTCTTTTAGAAAATATTAAAAGTAATTGTATGAATAACGTTGTTCCGGTAAAAAAGGCCATTCTTGAAGGCAGAAAAAGGTGTAGTTTGATCGCTACCCCGAGAAGCGGCAGTTTTCTATATGTTCTTAAGGATGAGGTCGATACAGAATCGGTTACTGAAATAGATGCTATAACCATTGACGGATTTGTGCAGATTGAAAATATCGAAAAGGTCGACTTCATTAAGAGCGATATCGAAGGTTGTGAGATGGAGATGTTCGAAGGGGCGGTTGAGACAATTAAGTCTTTCAGACCCAAGCTTGCTATAGCAATCTATCACTCCATTTTTGACATTATTAATATTCCGTTATTAATAAATAGCATAAATCCAGGCTATGAAATTTATATTCGTCATTATGTGCCTGTAGAACCATGGGAGATAATACTTTATGCAAGAAACAGGAAAGACTAATGATAAAACGGGTTTCGAGATCATTGGTGTGAAGGATATGGAACAATAGTGTTCTTGCCTCATTGACCGAAGCGGTTAACTCCGAAGAGTTGATTCTGACATGTATGATTGCAACGTCCTCAAAGTAAACAAAAACGCTTTGAATGGTTAATCATGTCTTTAAAAACCGAACAGATGGTTTTTGCAATACATAAAGCCATGTCAGTAAGAGAAAAGATACTGAAAATGGCAAACCGCTCGAAAGGTGCTCATGTGGGGTCATGCCTTTCGGTTGTGGATATTCTCACTTACCTCTACTTCAAGGAGTTGCGTATCCGTCCTGAAGACACTCTTTGGGAAGACAGGGACTATTTTCTTATGAGTAAGGGGCATGGCGCTATGGCGCTTTATGCTGTTCTTGCAGAGAGGGGAGTCATTGATGAAAAACTTCTCAAAGGCTACATGCAGGAAGACGGTACGCTTCCCGCTCATCTTGACAGGTTCAGTGTTCCCGGCATAGAGGTCTCTGCCGGAGCCTTGGGACACGGACTTTCAATAGCTGTAGGGATAGCTCATGGGTTAAAACTTAGGAGCAAAAAAAACAGGGTTTTTGTGTTAATGGGTGACGGCGAGTGTCAGGAAGGCTCTGTCTGGGAGGCTGCGATGCTCGCTCCAAAGCTCAAGCTTAGCAACCTGACCGTAATTGTTGACCTTAATGACCTTCAAGGCTATGGCAGGCCATCCGAGCTTGTGAGCTTTTATCCCTTTGCTGAAAAATGGAAGGCCTTTGGGTGGGAGGCTGTTGAGGCCGATGGACATAATTTTGATTCACTCAGGTCTGCCTTTACAAGAGCTGATAGATCCAGTCTGCCCTCGGTCATAATCGCTAAAACGGTTAAAGGCAAAGGCATCTCTTTTATGGAAGACGAACTCAAGTGGCACTATTTTATTGTGACAGACGAACACCTGTCGGCTGCACTGATGGAATTAAAAGGTGCGTAAGACCTTTATAAAGACACTTTCGGAGATATCCCGTGATAATGAGGATATTTACATAGTCTGCGGAGATGCCGGGTTCGGCGTTTTTGAAGATTTTAAAAAGGAAAAGCCTGATCGCTTCATAAACACAGGTGTTGCAGAAGCCAATATGATCGGCTATTCGGCAGGGCTTGCCATTACGGGTTTCAATGTCTTTGTCTACAACATAATACCATTCCTCCTTTATCGTTGCTACGAACAGGTAAGAAACGACATTTGTTATCAGAGGTTGCCTGTGACCCTTGTCGGAATTGGTTCGGGTGTAACCTATGCGCCTGCCGGGATGACCCACTACAGTGTTGAAGACATTGCCCTTTGCCGCTCTCTTCCAAATCTATCGATAATTTCTCCTATAGATCCAATCGAGACAAAGGCGGCGATAGAATATGCTGTGGAGTATAACGGGCCGCTTTTTATAAGGCTTGCAAAGTCGGGTGAACTGGTAATAAGGAAAGATGAAAGTATGGATATTACAGTGCCGCATGTCATATCCGAAGGTGAAGATGTGGCCATTATCTCATATGGCAGTATATTTTCGGAAGCCCTCCATGCCGTTAATATCCTTAAAAATGAAGGTATTGAACCGGCGCTTATATCACTCCCAATGATTAAACCTATAAACGAAGAGGCTATTTTTGATATTATAAATGGCTTTAGGGCAGTCATTATTCTTGAAGAGCATTTAAGATACGGCGGGCTTGTGAGTATTCTTGCAGACCTTTTTATCGAAAGAGGAATCGGCGCTCGTTTTATCCCCCTTACTCTTCCGGATGCCTTTATTCATGATGTCAACAGGCAGGCAGGCATGAGAAGAAAATATGGCATAGATGCGGAAGGTGTTGCAAGGACGGTAAGATCGGTCATAACAGATAAATCTCAAGGTTATCTGTTGCAAAATCGTTAAGTATGGGCAGAAATCTTGACATAATAACATCGCTTCACAAGGGCACAAGACGGGAATACCTGCCGAGAATGATTGATGGCAAAGTGGAATGTATGAAGGTGGCGAGAGAATACGGTCAAGAATTCTGGGATGGCGACAGGCGTTACGGATATGGCGGCTATCGTTATGATGGCAGATGGAAATCCGTGGCACAGAAGCTTGTTGATATATACGACCTTCCACCTGATGCAAAGATTTTAGATGTGGGTTGTGGCAAGGGATTTTTACTCTATGAGTTAAAAAAATTGCTTCCAGACGCTACCGTCAAGGGTTTCGATATCTCGGAATATGCCATAAATAACTCCAGGGAAGAGATAAGGGACTCACTCTTTATGCACAGTGCTGAGGAGAGATACCCATTTGAGGATAAAGCATTTGATCTTGTTATATCACTTACCACACTTCACAATCTTAAGATATTCAATCTTAAAAAGGCTATAAACGAGATAGAGAGGGTGGGAAGAAAAAAATACATCGTTGTCGAGAGTTACCGGAGCGAAAAGGAACTGTTCAATCTTCAGTGCTGGGCGCTTACCTGCGAGTGTTTCTTTAGACCTGAAGAATGGGTCTGGCTTTTTAATGAATTTGGTTGCGATGCGGATTATGAATTTATCTTTTTTGAATGATTAAAATATGACCCTTCTTTACACAGGCATGAAGGTGTTTCACTTTACTGAGAAGATAGAGTCGCTTCCTCTTTCTTCGGAAATAACTTTACCGCCAATTCATGTCAGGATAAAACCCACAAACATCTGCAACCACAATTGCAGTTACTGTGCCTACAGGGTGGATAGCCTGCAGCTTGGCAAGGATATGAATGAAAGGGATTTTATCCCAAAAGAAAAGATGCTTGAGATAGCGGAAGACATGGTTGATATGGGTGTGAAGGCGGTGAGCTTCAGCGGAGGAGGAGACCCCTTCTGCTATCCATATCTGCTGGAGACGGTTGAGAAACTTTCGTCAGGCGGTGTCAACTTTGCTTCCCTGACCAATGGTTCGAGACTATCGGGTGAGATTGCCGATTTTTTTGCCGCTAATGCCACATGGATTAGATTATCAATGGACGGTTGGGATGATGAAAGTTACTCTCGTTACAGGAGGGTTTCTCAGGGTGAGTTTACCATGGTGATGAAAAATATGGCGGAATTTAAGAAACTTGGGGGAGGCTGTTACCTTGGGGTGAGTTTTATTGTGGACAGACATAACGCCCGGCATACCTACACTATGCTTAGTAAGTTGAAAGATATAGGTGTTGACAGTGTCAAGGTTTCTCCTTGCATTGTAAGCAATTCGGGGCGTGAGAACAATCTCTACCATTCTCCCGTCTTTGAGAAGGTTAAATCCCTTGTCACAAAGGCGAAGGAAGAGCTTGAAGACGATAGTTATGAAATATACGATTCCTATCATGAGCTTGATGAAAAATTTGAAAAGGATTATCATTGGTGTCCCTTTCTTCAGGTGTTGCCAGTAATCGGCGCCGATCTCAATATTTATCCTTGTCAGGATAAAGCTTATAATCTTGAAGAGGGTCTTGTCGGATCCATCAAGGAGTGTTCTTTTAAAGAATTCTGGTTTGGGAAGAGGGAGAAATTCTTCCGCATCGACCCTTCTATACACTGTAAACACCACTGTGTAGCCAATTCAAAGAACCGCCTTATCCTTGAATATTTCGATGCCGATAAAAGGCATCTTTGTTTTGTATGAAGATAGGTATAGTAGGTGCCTCAGGGCTTGTGGGCTGGAACCTCAGAAAATGTCTTCTAAAAAAAGGATGCGAGGTTTTTGGAACATACCATTCAAGAAAAAAGGAAGGACTTGTAAGGTTTGACCTTGTCTCCGGCGAATTTGACCTTTTTGATGGACTTGATGCTGTCGTGATTGCTGGAGGTATGACAAGACTTGACGATTGTGTAAAGGATAGGGTCTATTCAAGAAAGGTCAATGTGGAGAGGACTGTTGCGCTTATTTCAAGTCTTGCGGAGATGGGAATAAAGCCGGTCTTTCTCTCTTCGGAACAGGTGTTTGAAGGAACAAAGGGAAATTACCGGGAAACGGACGAGACCTCACCTTTGACATT
>JALXFI010000164.1 GCA_027069035.1 bacterium | reverse complement strand
ACCAAGTATGAGGATATTTCTCATCGCAGTTTAAAAATAGTCATTCCATTGTTTACACATTGTCCGGCAGCGCTTCCCCCTGAGACTTTTTATAATACATATACACACAACCTCCCAAAATACCGGTCATAAGTATCCTTGCCCTTAAGAGTATCGCAATCGACAGGGCATCCGGCAAAGACATGCCAAATAAGGAGAAGAGATACACATAACTGCCCTCGTTTAACCCAAGGCCGCCTATTGAGACAGGTAAAAGTCCTACGAGAAGCACAAGGGGGACAACTATGAATACTACATGGAATTCCACGTCGATGTTTAAACTTTTTGCTGCAGCATAAACAGTACAAACAGCCAGAAAGTAGAAGACAAGTGAGATTAGATACGATGCAAAAATCACCCTTAATCTTGATTTGTATAAAAGTATTTTTGACCGGCATTCCGTCAGTAAGCTGATTATTCCTTTAAGTAAACGGTAATTCACCAGCGCTGAAAACCAATCGGAAGCCCCTTCCTTGAAAACAATATAGAATATTAAGGAATATATAACAAGAACCGCCACAATCAAAGTATTAAACCCCGTTGTATATGTTCCATAAAGATTGCTTATTAAAAGGGTGATAAAAACAAAGGTAAATAACGCAGACAGCCCAAGAAATCTCTCCATAAAGGTGGCGGCAGCAACGGATGAGAGTTTTTCTGTTTTATATGAAAGTTGATATACCCGGACTACATCTCCACCTGCCATGGTCGGCAAAAAATTACTAAAAAAAGTACCGATCAAATACAGCATAAACAACAAGGCATAACTCTCTGCAATATCCAGCTCTTTAAGCAACCACTGCCATTTTATGGAAGAAGCAAGTATTGCAAGATGAGGCAGTATAAACATAAACAGCAGCCACAAGAGATTTATTGATCTTATCTTTGATATGAAAAATATTACATCTATCTTGCTAAAGAGAAATACTATAAGACCTGTGCTTAATAGTAACTTTATAAAAAGATAAATATTTCTTTTTGTCATTATTCTACTTCTTTAAGAGTTTAAATATTGTATAGTGCGGAAGCCCAAAATATTTCTTCATATGTATCATATCAACACACTCAAATGTAGAGGTGTCTATAGCTTTCAATATGTTTTTGTAATGTATCGGGTATATAGGACCGGGCGAGCTTACAGGCAACGGTACTTTGGGGTATAGTCTGCTTCGCACCCATGTCAATATATCAAGCCTCAATGATGTGAAAACTATCACACCACCCGTTTTTAATACCTTTCCCATTTCATTAAGCAGACCGGCAAATCGCGTCTTTTTTAAGAAGTTGACCATTCCTATGCAGAGGATACCGTCAAAAGCTCCATCTTTAAAAGGCAAAGTCTCACCATTGCCGTTTACCCACATTGTTTTTTCAACAATATTCCCGCTGTCTTTTTTCCCGAAGATTAACATATTACAGGAAACGTCGGTACCAACCCAATACGCGCCTTTGGACACTATCGCTTTATTAAAAACACCGCTTCCACAACCAATATCAAGTATCTTCATCCCCGGCGCAGGGTTCAGAAGCTTTATACTCAGCTTCATCCGTTTAATGGTTCTATCCCGTGCATTCTTCTGAAAAAAAGCATAACGGCCTTTTATTGGAGAATCCCCTAAACCATAAAGGCTGTTCCATGTATCTACTTCCTTATCAAATCCTCTTTTTATTGTCTTTAAATCCGTCAAACCAAAAACTCTTTCAAATATACTGCTGCTTGTCGCGCCTTTTGTTTTTCTTTCTTTACTGCAACCTCAAGCTCTTTCTTAACCCTTTGCCGCTCATTCCACGTTGATTCCATAAGAGAAAGCAATGCATTGATCGTTAAATCCTTAAACTCCATCATGCGCCTATCCTGAGAGATGGAACACATATAACCTCTGTTTTTAGGGGTTGCAATTATACCAATAACAGGGGTAAAGACTGAGGATGCCAATATTAAGGAATGTGTCCTCATTCCCACGTGCATCTCAACATTAGAAAAAACAAGAGCCAAATCCTTATATGAATATTCTCTGTTGCTTATTATTTTTACATTCTCTTTATTACTAAGTTTACTGTAAAGCTCCCTGATAATCGTCATGTCCATATGTTGAGTAGCCACAAGAAGAACATTTACCTTTGTTCTGTTGATAAACTTATCTATTACCTCTGCAATAATATTTGTAAAGTTTTCTCTGCCTATTCCTCCTTTTTTGTAACCACGAACATAT
>JALXFI010000163.1 GCA_027069035.1 bacterium | reverse complement strand
TCCTGAGATGGATGATGATTTCGCAAGGGATCTAAGTATGGAGAACTTAAATGATTTAAGAGAAAAGATAAAAGAAGGGATAAAATACAGGAAAGAAGAAATTGAGAAAAAAAGGGTGAGGGATGAGGTTTTTGATAGTTTGCTTGAAAAAAACCAGTTTGATGTTCCGCCTAAACTTCTTGAAGAGCACACAAAGAACCTTGTTCAGCAGGAGCTTGAAAGGCTCTATCACGAAGGCAAAACCCCTGCTCAGGGCCTTGAAAAAGAGCTCCATGTTGAGTTTAGAGAGAAAGCCGAAAAGGACATAAGGCTCAATATTCTTGTAAATGCTATCGCCGAAAAAGGTTCTGTTTCGATTGACGACAAGGATATGGAGGATTATATAATGACATTGGCAGGGCAATATGGGCAGGACCCCGAGCATCTTAAGAGTTTCTATAAGGAGAAGGGGCTCCTTGGTGCCCTGAGGCTGGAACTGCTTACTGATAAGACGTTTGATTTTATAAGGTCCAAGACCGTATAACTTATTTGAAAGGAGATATAAAGATGCCTTTGGTACCTATGGTGATAGAACATACAGGCAGGGGTGAGAGAGCCTATGATATTTATTCAAGGCTTCTTAAAGACAGGATAGTCTTTCTTGGCACGGAAATAAATGATGATGTGGCAAATCTTATTATAGCGCAGTTGCTTTTTCTGGAGTCGGAGGATCCGGAAAAGGACATATATCTCTATCTGAATTCGCCGGGAGGGCTGGTGAGCGCCGGGTTGGGCATCTATGATACCATGCAGTACATAAAGCCGGATGTTTCTACCATCTGTGTGGGACAGGCGGCGAGCATGGGTGCTCTTCTTCTTGCAGGCGGAAAGAGCGGGAAGAGGCATGCCCTTCCTCATTCAAGGATACTTATACACCAGCCGCTTGGAGGCGTACAGGGGCAGGCTACGGATATAGACATACAGGCAAAAGAGATACTAAGGCTCCGTGAAGCGCTTAGTGAGATACTGTCAAGACATACTTCACAGCCGATGGAAAAGATAAGAAAGGATACCGACAGGGACTTTTTTATGACTGGAGAACAGGCAAAAGAGTATGGTATAATTGATTCAATAGTGAAGAACAGATTGGAAAGTAAAAGCTCTTAAGCGTTGACGATGTTTTGTGTGAGCGGCATTATGTTCAGGTGATATTTTGCGTGTGTTAGATTTGTTCAGGTTCTCTTTAAGATAAAGGATTTGTCTATGGAGGAGAAATGGTAAATAGAATGGATTCAAGTCAGAGCAGCGCCCTTTTGTGTTCATTTTGCGGCAAGAGTCAAAATGAGGTTAGAAAGCTTATTGCCGGGCCGGCGGTTTATATATGCGATGAATGTGTTGAACTCTGTAACGATATCATCGCAGAAGAGTATGAAAAGGAAGAGCTTGCCCGCAAGGAATCTAAGATCCCAAAACCTGCTGAAATAAAATCTGTGCTTGATGAATATATTATCGGACAGGAGAGGGCTAAAAAGATACTTGCTGTTGCAGTTCATAATCACTACAAACGTATCGAGAGCAGGGTGAGTATAGATGGTGTTGAACTTCAGAAGAGTAATATACTGCTTATAGGCCCTACGGGTTCAGGCAAGACCCTTCTGGCTCAAACGTTGGCGCGTATCCTGAATGTTCCTTTTACAATAGCGGATGCTACGACGCTTACCGAAGCGGGGTATGTCGGTGAGGATGTTGAAAATATAATACTCAGTCTTGTGCAGAACGCCGAATATGATATAGAAAGGGCGCAGAGAGGCATAGTGTATATAGATGAGGCGGATAAGATTGCAAGGAAGTCGGGAGACAGCCCTTCTATTACGCGGGATGTCTCTGGCGAAGGTGTCCAGCAGGCGCTTTTAAAGATAATAGAAGGCACTATAGCAAATGTGCCGCCGAAAGGCGGGAGGAAACATCCCCAACAGGAGTTCCTTCAGGTGGACACTTCAAATATCCTTTTTATTTGCGGTGGCGCTTTCAGCGGTATAGAGGATGTTATAAAAAGTCGTATAAGTGTAAAGAGAATGGGATTTGGGGCGGATATAAAGAGCCATAGCAGGAGGAGGTACAGCGAGCTGCTGCAGAAGGTGCGTCCCGAAGACCTGCTTAAATACGGTCTGATACCGGAGTTTATCGGCAGGATACCGGTTCTTGCCACATTTGATGAGCTTGACACAAGGGCGCTCAAAAAGATACTTACCCAACCAAGGAATGCCCTTGTAAAAC
>JALXFI010000162.1 GCA_027069035.1 bacterium | reverse complement strand
GCATAATACAGCCCGGCGGATACAATGCTTAAAAGCAGGGCATTTATATAAACACCTCTCCTGCCGCTCTCAAGGAACCTTCTGTCATTTTTATATGCAGCAAGCAATAAAGAGATAATGGTGTAGATGGTAAAACCAATAACTGCAACAAGAGCTTTAGTCCCTAATTCAACCATTGGCGCCTCCTTCTGATTCATATTTGGAAGGACATTTAACAAGCAGCTCCCTGGCTATAAAGATATCCTTTTCTATATCATATGTCCCTTCTGCTATTAATGTTACACCCTCTTTATGCATAAGATCAGGCGGCATACCGTTATATACAACCTTTACCGGTCTTTCTTCGGCATTTTCATCGGTAAGATAAAAAACAAGGCTATATCCCAATGAATCTTTTACCATGGTATCAGGCAGTATCATACCGTTCAGTCTGACAACCTTATCCCTGAACACCTCCGCATTTGCCCTGAGTTCAGGTAAAGTAAGGTAATACATACCCGCATTCCTGGTAGCCATGAAAATCAGATAAACCAGCGCAATAAATATTATAGAAAAGGCTATGCCGAATTTAAGTTTCTTTGCCATGCTACTTACCTCCTTTATCATAAATGCCTTCCGCCTTAGAGGGGCAGTCACAATCCTCCGTCTTATTCCAATACCGTCCCGCCGCTGCAAGAATAATAAGTACTGTTACAAGAACGAAGAAGAAACCCAGTATAATAATGACCCTCTTTCTCATGATGCATTCATAAGATTTTCAATATCGCTTATATATCGTTCCGAGTCCCACTTCCTCGGTCCCAGAACAACAAAGACTATCTTGCCGTTTTTATCGATGATAAAGGTCTCAGGCACTCCGCTTATGCCATAGATAGACTTTATCTTGGACTTGGTGTCAAGAAGGGTCGGCAAATAAACACCCATCTCTTTATAATGCGGAATCACAGCCTCCTTGCCAAGGACATCTATACTGACCGTAAGCATCTGGAATCTTTCATCCCCCTCAAACCGCTTATACAATCTGTATATAGTCGGCATCTCTTCTTTGCATGAAGGACACCATGTAGCCCATATGTTCAGAAAAATCACCTTGCCTTTAAAATCAGAAAGTGAAACCTCATTGCCGTCCATATCGGGAAAGGTAAAATCAGGGGCGGGACTGCCGATAATCGGTCTGGGCGTCGTCTTATCGGCTATGAACCTGCCGTTGGTAAGTCCAAACACAATAAAACCGGCCACAAAAAGCAGCGGTAGTATAATTAAAGTGATTATCATTTTTTTTCCCATTTTTTCCCTCCTAATCCTTTCCGGATGAAAACTGTTTATGCATCAAGTGACTTTATATCCCTCTCAATTTTTTCCGCATATTTTTCATCTGACATATCATCCGCCGGAACAGTTTCATCACCATTCGGTGTCTTTTTCCTGCGCGTCCAGAACAAAATAATGAGTGAAAGCACCAGAAACGCATCTATAACAAGAAGATAAGGAAGATAATATGCCAGCAGATTGAACCCCTTTTTGGCAGGCGCACCCAGCACCTTTTCGCCATACTCTCTGACAAAGTATGCCTTTATCTCTTCCTTGTTCATACCCTTGTCTATCATATTCTTTACAAGCTTCCTCAATTCCTTTGCCTCGCCTGTCTTACAGGTCTCAAGTGTCATAAGATATCCACACGGAGGACTCATAATCTCTCTTCCCACCTCATCAACCGTAAGCGCATACAGGTTTGCAGAATTTAAAAATATAAAAAACAATACTCCAAAACCAAGATACTTAAATATTCTTATTTCCAAAAACCGCCTCATAACGTACTCCTCTATAATAAACTTATACTACACAGTGTAGTAATTAATGATATAAAAAAATTCTCCCTTACAAACATTTAATACCCATAAGAATGCCAGAGTAAGAAGAACCCACCCCTACAGACATATAAAAAGAACCAACAAGAAAGATAATAACTAAAGGCGCCAGTCCGGCAAAAAGCACTTTAGAAAGGCTGCCCTCAAAACCCCTTTCACGGGAAGGCTTCTCTCCGTTAATAATCCTGTTTAACCGAACTTCTAAAGAAGAAGGCATGCTGAAAAGAGAGATTGGTTGAGAGAGCTTATTAAAGGCAGCCCTTCCCCTTACCGATTTAAGTATAGCCCCTGCGAGGGCAAGCGGCTGCTGTCCCCGTAAAATGGCCTCATCATCGGCAACCATCTCTTTTGAAATCTCAAAAATACCTTTAAGTTTTCTTATCCATGGCAT
>JALXFI010000161.1 GCA_027069035.1 bacterium | reverse complement strand
CCGCATAAATATGTATCCTATAAAAAGCTCATTCAGTGTTTTCTAGTGCCTTCAAGTCTTTTTCAGTGCCTTCAGTGTATTCAGTGGTTAAAATTTCGTAAATTGGGGACAGCGTCCATTCTACGACTAACATCCGTAAATGGGCGCAGTCCCCAATTTGGACAGTTCCAGCGCTTCCACGCAACTCTCAACGTCTTTTAAGATTAACCAATGGTGTATCATAAGTCAAGGACGAACACCATGCCTATTTCAGCTTGACACATTCTCTCAAACTCATCTATAGTAAAAAACAAATGGAGTTTAAATTCGATTTTCTCGTTATCGGTAGCGGCCTTGCGGGACTAAGTTTCGCCATCAAGGCGTCTCAGTACGGCAAGGTTGCCGTTGTTACCAAAAGAGAGCTTACAGAGTCCACAACAAGGTACTCACAGGGCGGAATCGCCTCTGTCTTTTCAGAGGAAGACTCTTTTGAAGAGCACATAAGGGACACCCTTGAAGCCGGCGCAGGGCTCTGTCACAAGGATATCGTAGAGACTGTTGTAAAAAACGGACCTGAGAGGGTGGAAGAACTGGTCGGCTGGGGGGCTCAATTTACAAAAAAGCCTGACACCGAAGATGTAGAATTTGACCTCGGAAGAGAAGGCGGACATTCAAGAAGAAGGATTATACATGCCTCGGATATTACGGGCAAGGAGCTTATAAGAGTTCTTAAAGAAGCCGCGACAAAGAACCCATCCATCTCCATATATGAAGACCATATCGCCGTAGACCTTATCACACAGAGTAAATTTATCAAAAAGACAGCTCCGGATATATGCTGGGGCGCCTATGTCCTCAATAAAAAGGGGAATACGGTACACACGTTTCTTGCAAAGGCGACCGTTCTTGCCACAGGCGGAACGGGCAAGGTGTACCTTTATACAAGCAACCCGGACATATCCACCGGCGACGGTGTCGCAATGGCATACAGAGCGGGGGCAGCGATAGCCAATATGGAGTTTGTCCAGTTCCATCCCACATGCCTCTATCACCCGGAAGCCAAATCATTCCTTATTTCAGAAGCGGTAAGAGGAGAAGGCGCCGTGCTGAGGCTTAAATCGGGAAAAAGATTCATGGACAGATACCATCCCTTAAAGGAACTTGCGCCAAGAGACGTTGTTGCCCGGGCAATAGATACAGAGCTAAAGGAAAGGGGCGATGAGCATGTTTACCTTGATATTACAAACAAAGACGCCGGTTTTATAAAGAAAAGGTTCCCCAATATATATAAACATTGCCTCGAGTTCGGTTTTGATATGACAAGAGACCCAATACCGGTTGTGCCTGCCGCACATTATACATGCGGAGGCGTCCTTTCGGACATAGACGGCAGGACCTCCATAAAAAGGCTCTATGCCATCGGAGAAACGGCATGCACAGGGCTTCACGGCGCAAACAGGCTGGCGAGCAATTCCCTGCTTGAGGCCTCGGTCTTTGCGCACAGGGCGTTTTTGAAGGCAATCGATGAGATTGACGAAACCGCTTTGCCGGCCATACCGTTATGGGACGTAGGTGGGGCGACTGACAGTGAAGAGATGGTGGTGATAACCCAGAACTGGGATGAGATAAGAAGGTTTATGTGGAACTATGTTGGAGTAGTAAGATCAAACAAGAGACTTGAAAGGGCTAAGAGAAGGATAGACCTGCTTCAGCAGGAGATAAGAGAGTATTACTGGAACTTTCTGCTGACAAGCGACCTTGTTGAACTGAGAAATCTCGCAACAGTGGCCGAGCTTGTCATAACCTCGGCAATAATGAGGAAGGAAAGTCGCGGGCTTCACTACAACCTTGACTACCCGGAAAGGAACGATAAAGAATGGAAAAAAGACACTGTAATAGACTGTAATAAAGGTTTTACAGCCTTTGGAAAACAGGCATTGGTGCTTTAATAAAGGGGTCAAAGGGGCGTGAGGGCAAGGGCTCGAGTGTTTGAGGATTCGATGAAGCAAAGGGGGATGCCTAAAAATCACAAGGGTTTTTACCGCATTATATCACTCTTGCTGAAAATAGCTTTAAATCTATAGCCTGCATTCCTTATCCTCTCTGCGCCTCCGTCTTCCCTATCCACTATCGCAAGAATGGCGGCCACTTCAAACCCCTCATCCTTAGCCTTTTCGGCTGCCTTTAAGACCGAGCCTCCAGTTGTAACAACGTCTTCAAGTATCACCACAGTCGCCCCCCTGTTGAGATTACCCTTTCCCTCTATCCACTCCTTTTTGCCGTGTCCCTTAGGTTTTTTCCTTATTATGAAGGCCGGCATAGGGTTCCCCGCCCTGTAACTTTCAACGCTTACGGCAACGGCTATGGGGTCTGCACCAAGGGTCGGTCCGCCTACGGCATCAACTTCTTCATTCAGGCCGTTTATCATATCGAGAAACACTTTGCCAATCAGATATGCGCCTTCGGGATAAAGGGTGGTAAGACGGCAGTCTATATAAAAGTCGCTCTTTTTACCGGATGCAAGGACTACATCCTTACGTTCAAAAGACCTATGTCTTATTATCTCAAGGAGACGTGATTTCAACTTGTTACTTGACAATAGACTGATTTCCAAGGGCTAATTTCCAAAAAGCGCCATCTGGGGTTCATCCGGCATGTCGCTAAAGCCAACGACATATTTTCCATCAAAACAAGCCTTGCAATAACTCTTCTCTCTTCCCACCGCCTTTACAAGGCTTGCCACACTCAGGTATGCAAGGCTGTCAGAGGTAAGATATTTATTTATCTCTTCTATGGAATGCGTTGAAGCAATAAGCTCATTCCTTGTTGGGGTGTCTATCCCGTAAAAACACGGAAATCTCGTAGGCGGAGAGCTTATCCTTACATGCACCTCGCTTGCGCCGGCTTTTTTAAGCATCTTTACTATTTTTCTGCTTGTAGTTCCACGAACGATAGAGTCATCCACCACAACCACTTTTTTGCCGTCAAGCACCTCTCTTAAGGCATTAAGCTTTATCTTTACCCCAAAATGGCGTATAGACTGTCTTGGCTCTATGAATGTCCTTCCCACATAATGATTCCTTATAAGACCCATCTCAAAGGGTATGCCGGACTCCTCGGAATATCCTATGGCTGCGGGAACCCCTGAATCAGGGACAGGTATGACCATATCGGCCTCAACCGGATATATCTTGGCAAGCTCAGCGCCAAGCCTTTTTCTAACGGAATAGACATTTCTGCCAAATATTATACTGTCCGGACGTGAAAAATATATAAATTCAAATATACATGGAGCAAGAGGGACTTCATTAAAGGGTTTAAAGGATTTAAGCCCGTTTTTATCGATAAGCACGACCTCGCCCGGTTCAACCTCCCTTACATATTCCGCTCCTATGAGATCAAAGGAACACGTCTCTGAAGCAAGCACATACGAGCCCTGAAACTTACCAATAGACAGGGGTCTGAAGCCATAAGGGTCCCTTATGCCAAGCATCCTTGCCTCATTCAGGAAAACTACGGAATACGCCCCTGAAACCTGTTCCATTGCCTCAACGATCCTGTCCTGAAATGAGGACAGTTTAGAACGCGCTATCAGATGGACAATAATCTCCGTATCCATATCGGACTGAAAGATGGAACCTTTGTTTTCAAGCACGGTTCTTAGCTCGGTTGAGTTAACCAGATTTCCATTATGTGCAACGGCTATCATACCCTTTGCATAATTGACCATAACAGGCTGCACGTTCTTAAGGAGGCTCCCACCGGTGGTGGAGTATCTTACATGGCCTATTGCAGATGTGCCTTTGAGGGTCTTTATCACATCCTTTTTAAAGATGTCGGCAACAGCTCCCATGCTCTTATGCAGATGGAGCATCTTGCCGTCTGAGGAGACAATTCCTGCGCTTTCCTGCCCCCTGTGTTGCAGGGCATAGAGTCCAAGATACGTAATATTTGCGGCCTCTTGGTGGCCGAATATACCGAATATTCCACACATATAAAATTACACCGTCTCTCTGCCGTTCAGGTTTTTACCAAGCGTCTCCGTCCAAACAGACCTTAAACTCTCAACAGGAAGGTCTATGCATCTGTTAATCTTGAATCTGTTTTTCTTTACCCTTCCAATCACCTCTATAGGAACGGAATGGTTTGACGCAATCTCATTCAGAATCTTTAGTTTATCTTCTTTAAGGCTCACGATTATACGTGAGTGCGACTCGCCGAAAAGCATGGCATCCGTCCTTATATCCTCCTCTATCTCCATCTCCGCCCCAAGACCGTCTTCAAAAGATATACACGCCTTCGCAAGGGCGACGGCCAGCCCCCCCTCGGAACAATCGTGAGCAGAGAGTATTATACCACTGCGTATTGCATCAAGACAAGTATCTATAACCGCCTTTTCTCGAATAATATCGATTGACGGGGGAGGACCGTCCTCTATGCCGTGTATCAGGCTCAAGTATTCGCTTCCCCCAAGCTCTTCTCTCGTCTCGCCTATAAGTGCGATAACATCGCCATCGTTCTTAAACCACTGTGTCGTTATATGTGATATATCCTCAATAAGCCCTACCATACCCACAGAGGGAGTCGGATAAACGGCCTCTCCGGATGTCTCGTTATAGAAGCTCACATTGCCGCTTACAACGGGTGTTTCAAGCGCAATGCATGCCTGTTTCATGCCGCGCACCGCCTCTCTGAATTGCCACATAATCTCAGGTCTTTCAGGGTTTCCGAAATTAAGACAGTCCGTAATCGCAAGAGGCCTTGCCCCTGTTGCCGCCAGATTCCTTGCGGCCTCAGCCACGGCTGACATACCCCCTGCAAACGGGTCTAAATAACAATACCTGCTGTTACAATCAACCGTCATGGCAATTGCCTTGTTTGTGCCCTGTATCCTTATCACCGCCGCATCCGAGCCCGGAAGCACCACAGTAGATGTCCTGACCATATGATCATACTGCCTGTATATCCACTTTTTGTTTGCTATGTTGGGCGAGGAGAGGAGTTTAAGGAGTATGGCGTTCATATCGCCCGGAAGCGAAACGGAACCGGTCTCAAGCTTGTTTGCCCTGTCAATATAATCAGGCCGTTTAACAGGCCTCTTATATACCGGCGCCTTAGACGTAAGGCTGTGTATCGGTATATTGGCAACCTCCTTGCCTTTGCTTATAAGCCTTAAAGACGGTTCTTCTATAACCCTTCCGACAACCTGTGCCTTAAGCCCCCATTTTCTAAAGATACGCTCAATATCCCCGACCCTCCCCTCTTTGGCAACGATAAGCATCCTTTCCTGAGACTCGGAGAGCATTATCTCATAAGGGGTCATGCCTTCTTCCCTTGTGGGTACTGCCGAAAGGTCTATTTCAACACCCACTCCGCCTCTATCCGCCATCTCTACGGACGAGGAGGTAAGCCCTGCCGCCCCCATATCCTGTATGCCGATTATATATTCGCCGGCCTTGAATGCCTCAAGGCACGCCTCAAGAAGGAGTTTTTCCGTAAACGGGTCGCCAACCTGAACGGTGGGGCGCCTTTCTTCACCGCCCTCTCCAAAAACATCAGAGGCCATTGTGGCTCCGTGAATACCGTCCCTTCCCGTGCTTGAACCCACATAGAGGAGCGGATTTCCCACACCGGCAGCCTTGCCCATAAATATTTTTTTCTTATTTACAAGTCCAACACACATGGCATTTACAAGGCAGTTGCCGCTGTAAGAAGGATGAAAATAGACCTCCCCGCCGACCGTAGGCACACCCATACAATTTCCATACCCTGCTATACCTGCGACAACGCCTTTAAGAAGAAACCTGGTTTTGGTTTCATCAAGGTTTCCGAACCTTAAGGAATTAAGTATAGCAACAGGCCTTGCACCCATCGTGAAGACATCCCTGAGTATCCCGCCCACACCGGTTGCAGCGCCCTGATACGGCTCGATATAAGAGGGATGATTATGGCTTTCCATCTTAAATACAACGGCCATTCCGCCCCCTATATCCACAACGCCTGCGTTCTCTCCAGGGCCCTGAATAATATGCGGTCCCTCGGTTGGAAATTCTTTAAGATACATACGCGAACTCTTGTAACTGCAATGCTCGCTCCACATCACCGAGAATATTCCAAGCTCAAGCAGATTGGGCTCCCTGCCAAGACAGCCTAAAATACTCTTGTACTCTTCCTCGCTCAACCCGTGTTCTTTAACAATATCTTTAGATATTACAACCATCCTTTAATCAACCTCTTTATTTATAAATCCAACGATTACTTAGCTAATGTAATGAATCCATAAAAAACTTCTTGAGCATGGATTTTATGTCATTGATAGAGTATGGCTTTTCAAGACATACCCTGCCGCTTTCATTGATAAAGCTCCTTGTCTCTTCATTTACCACGTCACCTGTTGCAAACACAAACTTTCGGGCATTTTCAAAACCCAACCCCACCGCCTTTTCATACAGCTCTCTGCCGTTTATATCAGGCATCTTATAGTCGGTAATAATAAGGTCATAATCCTTTTCTGCGATGAGTGTAAGCGCCTTCCTGCCGGATGAAGCGGCATCCACAACACAACCTTCTCCTACAAGAACCGTCTTCAGGTACTCCCTTAAACTATCTTCATCCTCTACGATCAAGACCGTTTTCTCACCTACCTTA
>JALXFI010000160.1 GCA_027069035.1 bacterium | reverse complement strand
AGTAGGTATTACACCCAAATCCCGCGATAGCGAGATTTGGGTACATTTTTTTATTTACCATAATGAGTTTTAGCACGATGGATATAAATAGTTTTATTTTTGTCATCAATGCTATAAACAATTCTGTCTTTATATGTAAGTCTTATTGAATAGAAACCCGTTAAATCTCCAATTAGTTTTTTACCGGAAGCAGGCTCTTGTAAGATTTGATTTTCAATTATATCTTTTAATTTCTTTTTTATTTTTGGAGATAGTTTTTTAATGTCTTTAAAAGCCTCTTTGGTAAAAAGAACCCTATATGACATTATTTTTTTTCCAAAAAGACATCATTCATAGAATATGTCTCACCTTTTTCAATCTGCTTAACGGATTTTTCAATACTCTCTCTAAAACCAGGAACAGATAGTAATTCCAATGTTTCTTGAAGACTCTCATATTCTTCTTCAGAGATCAACACAACATCACCTTGACGATGATGAATGTGAAATTTCTTATGTTTATTAATTGTGTCCTTGATTAATTCAAAAAAATTTGTTCTTGCTTTAGTTGCACTTATACTGGCCATAATACTCTCCTTCTATATGTACATTAATATGTACATATTAAAACACAAAAAAATATTTGTCAATTATATTTTTATTATTTCATTCAGACCATCAATAACGTGAACTAATTCTTCTGGAGAAACTAATCCTAATCTTTTACCAATTCTTTCAACCGATAAAGTTCGGATTTGACTGATTTTTACCCATGAACGTTTAGGCAAACCTTTTGATTTTAATTCGAGTGTAAGAGGAAAACCTGCACGTTGAGGTTGACTTGTAATCGCCATAGCAATGATAGTCCCAGATCTTTCATTAAAAACATCATGACTTAAAATTAAAATTGGTCTTAAGCCTGCTTGTTCATGGCCACGTACTGGGTTTAGATCAGCCCATCGAATTTCGCCTCTTAATATTCTGGCCATTTATTTAATTTCTCTGAAAGACCTTCTTCGGCCATTGATTTTTCAAAATTAGGATCTAATTTAGCGCATTCTTTTGCTAAACGATCTTGTTCTAAACGCTCTAGTTTTTCTTGAACAGCTTCTTGTATTGCTCGACTACGATTTTCAAATATATGTTTTTTAATCAACAGATCTAACCGTTTTACAAGATCTTGGTCAATAGTAATTGCAATTTTATCTTTATTCATAATTGAGCACCTCCTAGTATTACTATATATCATACCACGACTGTCGTCAAGTTGGATAGAAACCCCAAATCCCACGATAGCGGGATTTGGGGTTTTTTTATAAATATCATATTATTGTCTATATTACTACAGTAAGTTAAGGACTTTTGTGTATATACAAGGTGAGAGAACTACATTTATTGTTTTTGCCGGATAATCTGATAATCTGGTTTTTTCAGCTTTTTAGGCCTTCCACCTTTTTGAGGTCTCAGCACTTTTCCAAGCTTACTTTCCAGTCTTGTTATAAAGTATAGTGTATCCAGAATTCACCCGGAATTCAAAATCGTTTAATTTTCAAAGATATCGCTATAACGGAAATTTGGGGATAACCCTTTGACAAAAACAAGGATTTGACTTATATTATACATATCTCAGTTCAGTATGTATCGCCAATTTTAAGGAGGTTTTTAAATGCCAATATACGAGTACCGCTGCAAAAAATGCAGCAATGTCTTTGAACTTCTTGAACTCTTCAACGCCAAACCCGTAAAAAAGTGTGAAAAATGCGGAGGTGATGCTGAAAGGTTTATATCTCAATCTTCCTTTGTTCTTAAAGGTTCAGGCTGGTATCAGACTGATTACGCAAAAAAATCAGACGCTCCGCAATGCCCTAAAGCAGCCGGTGGAGACACATCCAAAACAGAAGGCGGCGAGGCCTGCAATGCCTGTCCGGCTTCCAAGTCTCAATAAATAAAGAAACTACCTGTAAAGAATTTTATGAGTTCTTTGACAGACTCACGACGGACGGGCTTTTTACAAAGTCGTCAATTTTTTCTTTTTTTTCACCCATTTATCCGGATATTATGAAAGGCCATCCAATAAACATCAACAAGGCAATGGATGCTGCCGTCGCCGCTGCAAGAAAGTCAGGCAAACTCCTTAAGGAAAATCTCGGCAAGACAAACCATGTGGAGTTTAAAGGCGAGATAGACCTTGTGACGGAGATGGATAAAAACTCTGAGACCATTATCATCGAGTCTCTTTTATCCGCTTTCCCCGATTACGGCATCCTTTCCGAGGAGGGAGAAGAACTTAACGCCTCTTCCCCAACGCGCTGGATCATAGACCCGCTTGACGGCACAACAAATTATGCGCACGCCTACCCTGTATTTTCCGTATCCATTGCATTAGAGGACAATGGCAATATAATATTCGGACTCGTGTACGACCCTGTGCATGATGAACTCTTTAGCGCCGAAAAGGGCAAAGGCGCTTTTTTAAACGCTGCTCCCATTCATGTATCCACAACCCCGCAACTTGATAAAAGCCTCCTTGCCACAGGCTTTCCGTATGATATCAGAAGCTCGGAAAAAAATAACCTGAACCACTTCTGCAGATTTGCCCTCAAGGCACAGGCCATAAGAAGGGCGGGCTCGGCGGCGCTTGATCTTTGTTATGTGGCATGCGGAAGGTTTGACGGATTCTGGGAGCTAAAGCTCAAGCCGTGGGACGTCGCCGCAGGGACGCTCATAGTTAAAGAAGCCGGAGGGACCGTAACGGATTTCAGTGGCAATAATTTTGATATATTTTCAGGGAATATTCTGGCATCAAACAAAAACATACATGACTCCATGCTCAATGTCCTGCAGAGCCCATAATAAAAATGAGAACAGGTATCGTAAATATGCCTCTCCATTACGGCCGGGCGCCAAGATGGCTTTTTGACAGGATGAAGTCCATCTCAAGAGAGATAACCATCCTGATAGTTGAGGAATACGGCCCCGAAGAGGTAGTAAAAAGATTCTCCAATCCGTTCTGGTTTCAGGCCTTCGGTTCTCTGCTTGGTTTTGACTGGCACAGCAGTGGACTTACCACCACCGTATGCGGCGCATTTAAAGAGGGCATTAAAGGGCTTGAAAAAGACCTCTCTCTCTTTGCCGCAGGGGGCAAGGGGAAGACATCAAGAAAGACACCGTCAGAGATAGAATCCGTCGGCAGCCTTATCAGCATAGATCCGGTCAGGCTCCAATATGCAAGCCGGATGGCCGCAAAGGTTGATAACTCGGCGCTTCAGGACACCTATCAGCTCTATCATCACATGTTTATATTTACCGGCAAGGGAGAGTGGGCGGTCGTACAGCAGGGCATGAACGAACATACAAGGTATGCAAGGAGATACCATTGGCTGAGCGACGGCCTTGAGAGCTTTGTCTGCGAACCGCACAAGGCAGTCTGCTGCGACAGTAAAGGCACAGCCCTCAACCTTGTCGCAAAAGAAAGTCTTGAAGCGCAGTCTGTCATTACCCTGCTTTCATGCGAACATCCTGACAAGAAAGTAAAAGAATTAAAGAAACTAAAAGAGATTGACCTGCCTCCTCGCCACAATGTCTCTATAAACGACATACACCCTGAAAGGCTCTACAAGATATTTATCTCAACCTATGAGAGACACCCTGAGGACTTTAAAACCCTTTTAGGGCTTAAAGGGGTTGGGGCAAAGACACTCAGGGCTTTAAGCTTAATAGCCGAACTCTTGTACGGCGTTAAGGCGTCATGGGAAGACCCTGTAAGATACAGCTTTGCACACGGCGGCAAGGACGGCCATCCCTACCCGGTTAATAGAAAGGTCTATGATGAGTCGATAGAATTTTTAAGAAGCGCCGTAAAAAAGGCCGGGATAGGAAATCTTGAGAAGGTAAAAGCGCTTAAGAGACTTGATTCAAAATATCCGGCCATTTCTTAATAAAATTGGTTATGAAAACAAGACTCTCACCAAATGCCCTTAATGTCTTAGCGAGACGGTACCTTAAAAAAGACGCCTCCGGCAGGCCTGTAGAGACGCCCGAAGAGATGTTTCAACGGGTCGCAAAAAATATCGCCTCCGTAGAAAATCTATACAATAAAAAGACGGATATCAAACACACAGAAGAAGATTTCTACCGGATGATGGCAGATTTAGAATTTCTGCCAAACTCACCTACCCTTATGAATGCAGGAAGAGAGCTTCAGCAGCTCTGTGCATGTTTTGTCATACCTGTAAAAGATTCACTTGAGTCCATATTTGAAGCCGTTAAAGATACCGCCCTTATACATCAAAGCGGCGGGGGCACGGGTTACAGTTTCAGCAGGCTCAGGCCGAAAAACGACAGGGTATGCTCAACAAACGGGGTTGCCAGCGGGCCTGTATCGTTTATGAAGGTCTTTAACACGGCAACAGATGTGATAAAGCAGGGTGGCGCACGCAGAGGCGCAAATATGGGTATTTTAAGGGTTGATCATCCCGATATAAGGGATTTTATAACCATTAAAAATGACACGGATGAGCTTACAAACTTCAACATATCCGTTGCCGTTACAGAGGGGTTTATGAAAGCCCTAAAGGATGATTCTTCCTATGACCTTATAAATCCGCATACAGGAAAGGTCACGGGCAGAGAAAAGGCCAAAAACATATTTAAACTTATCGTTGAATCCGCATGGCTTTCGGGCGAGCCCGGCGTAATATTCCTCGACAGGATAAACAGGGACAACCCCACTCCGACACTTGGCGAGATTGAGGCAACAAACCCATGCGGAGAACAGCCCCTCCTGCCGTTTGAGTCCTGCACGCTCGGCTCTATAAATCTATCAAGGATGGCAATAAAAGATAATGAAGGATACGCAATAGACTGGGAAAGGCTTAAAAAGACGGTTGCGCTTGGCGTAAGATTCCTTGACAATATTATAGACGCAAACAGATATCCCATTAAAGAGATAGAAGACATAAGCAGGGCAAACAGAAAGATAGGGCTCGGTGTTATGGGATTTGCAGACTTGTTGATAAAACTTCGCATTGCCTACAACTGTGATGATGCGCTAAAGCTTGGAGAAAAGATTATGTCTTTTATCCAGAAAACCGCCTATGAAACATCGAAGAGGCTTGCTCTGGAAAGGGGCGCATTTCCAAATTTTAAGATAAGTATTTTTTCTGAAAAAGGTGGAAAACCGATAAGAAACGCCACAAGGACAACCATAGCGCCCACCGGGACATTAAGCATCATAGCAGGGTGCAGCAGCGGCATAGAGCCTATTTACTCCCTAAGCTACACAAGAAACATACTAAACGGCAGAAAGCTTAAAGAGATAAATACCCTTATAAAGGACGTGGCCGAAGAAGACGGTTTTTATAGTGATGATCTTATGAACTTTATCGCATCGGGGGGAGATATAAAGACAAGAAAGGATGTGCCTTATGATGTTAAGCGCATCTTTGTTACGGCTTTTGATATAAGCCCCGAATGGCATGTAAAGATGCAGGCGGCATTTCAGAAACACACGGACAATGCCGTGAGCAAGACTATAAATTTTCCCCATGATGCCGCAAAAAATGATGTAAAAAAGGCATTTCTTCTTGCATATAAACTCGGCTGCAAGGGCATAACCGTCTATCGTTCGAGGAGCAGAAAAAATCAGGTCTTAAGCTGTAAAGACAGCCTCTACTGCTAAAAAACAGGGGTGGATTTTTAATATCCCAAAAACCTATCTCTGTTTTTGGGTAATATCAGCGGGGTTGACATGAATGATTATTTGGGATATAACAGGTTTGTTTCAGGGGCCGCCACATGTTTAGCGCTGCAAACAGGTATTTATAGATGAAGATAATTGCGCCATCGATACTTTCAGCAGATTTTACAAGGCTTGGTGAAGAGATAAACTCGGTCGAAGACGGAGGTGCCGACTGGATACATGTTGATGTCATGGACGGTCATTTTGTCCCTAATATAACGATAGGCCCGCCTGTTGTTAAATCAATACGAAAGGCAACCAAGCTCCCCCTTGACGTACATCTCATGATAAGCAGGCCTGAAGAGTATATTGAAGAGTTTGCAAAGGCAGGGGCGGATATCATAACGGTACATACCGAGGCAACCTGTCATTTACACAGGCTCGTGCAGCAGATAAAGGACGAAGGGGCAAAGGCGGGTGTCTCGCTTAACCCGGCAACCCCTGTAAACCATCTGGAACACGTTATAGGCGACCTTGACCTTGTTCTGATAATGAGTGTAAACCCCGGATTCGGAGGACAGGAGTTCATCCCGTCGGTTATCCCGAAGATAAAGACGGTGCGTTCCATGTTAGACGCGGCGGGGTCTTCCGCCTGTCTTGAAGTGGACGGAGGTATAAAGATCGATAATATTAAAACAGTCTCCGATGCAGGCGCCGATGCGTTTGTATCAGGCTCCGGGATCTTCGGCGACAGTGATTATAAAGAAACTATAAAAAACATGAGAAATGAATTAAAGTAAGAAAGGAACATCTAAAATCCTATCATTATAGTTACATTTCAACAAGATTTATGCTAATATTATATATCTGATTAAATAACAAAATTCGGGGCGTAGCTCAGCCTGGCAGAGCGCCACGTTCGGGACGTGGAAGTCGGAGGTTCAAATCCTACCGCCCCGACCAGATTGGATTTCGGGAGATTTTAGGGCAAATTCCACCACCGTCCA
>JALXFI010000159.1 GCA_027069035.1 bacterium | reverse complement strand
TTTGTAAACACTCTCAAATCAGATAAACTTTTCACGAAACCGTTACCCTTAAAATATAAATATTAAGCGCCGATTGTCAATAGTTTCAATTCCGTCATCTCCTCTATTGCGTATCTCACCCCCTCTCTTCCAAAACCTGAATCCTTTATGCCGCCATACGGCATGTGGTCTGCTCTGTATGTCGGAATATCATTTATAATAACGCCGCCTACATCGATGTTTTCATATGCATAAAGCATCTTTCTTATGTCGTTCGTGAATACTCCTGCCTGAAGGCCGTAAACCGAATTGTTTATCTCCTGAACAGCGCTGTTAAAATCAGAATAAGGTTCTAAAACTACAAGCGGGGCAAAGACCTCTTTACAGTTTACCTTCATATCCGGGGTTGTGCCTGTAATGACCGTGGGCATAAAAAACCTTTCTCTCCTTTTACCGCCTGCAAGCACCTTTGCGCCTCCTTTAACCGCCTCATTAATCCATGCTTCTATTCTCTCTATCGCCTTTTCATCTATCATAGGAGCAATTACTGTTTTTTGATCAAAGGGGTCGCCTGCCTTAAGCTCTTCCGTTTTTTGAACAAGTCTTTCGGCAAAGGTCTCAAAAATTTCTTTATGGACATAAACCCTCTGAACCGAGATACATACCTGTCCGGAATATGCAAAGGCGCCTGCGACACACCTGCCTGCAGCAAAATCAATATCTGCGTTCACATCAATAATAACAGCCGCATTGCCGCCCATTTCAAGAAGTGTCTTCTTTTTGGGCGCCCGCGCCTTGACAGCCCACCCAACCTCGGCGCTGCCTGTAAAAGATATCATCTTTATCCTATCATCATTTAAGAACCTGTCAAGGGTTTCAATCCGGCAGGGCAAAACACTGAATGATCCTTCGGGAAGACCGACTTTATCAATTATTTCTGCGAGGAGCAATGCCGTTATGGGCGTGCGGGGAGAGGGTTTTATTATCACTGTATTGCCGCATGCAAGGGCAGGGGCAACCTTATGCGCCACAAGATTGAGGGGAAAATTAAAGGGCGTTATACCAAGCACAACACCTATGGGAAACCGTCTTGTTATTGCGAACCTTCCGTGAGAGCCACCGGCAAGGTCGAGCGGCACGACCTCTCCGCCTATGCGCTTTGCTTCTTCCATAGCAATAGTAAAGGTGTTTATAGCCCTTGACACCTCCACCTGAGAATCCTTTATGGGCTTGCCTGACTCAAGCGTTATGGTGCGGGCAAGTTCATCCCTTCTCTCCTTAAGCCCATTGATTATACCTGCAAGCGCCTCCGCGCGATCAAAGGATGATAATCTTCTTGTATTGTCAAATGCCTTTGATGCACCGGCAAGCGCTTCTTCAAACT
Source organism: bacterium (assembly GCA_027069035.1). Lineage (GTDB taxonomy): Bacteria > Desulfobacterota > GWC2-55-46 > S146-80 > JALXFI01 > JALXFI01. The sequence continues at coordinate 929 of JALXFI010000159.1, read as the reverse complement.
CGCTGTCTCCACCGACATAGACACTGCCTGCAACATCTCCGTTATATGGGTTTATAACATCCATAGTCTCGCCGGTCTCAACCCATCTGCCGCCTATAAAAACTTTAAACCTCTTCATGTCTTTATCCCTTTATATTCCCTATCGGCCTGAACCTTACAACCTTCCGTGATATGCCGGCGCTATCCACCGCATCAACAACATCATCTATATCCTTATATGCAAGACCCGCCTCTTCCGCAAGTCCGGACATACTTGCAGTCCTTACATATATCCCCTCAGCATCCATGCGTTTTAGCAATTCTTTTCCTTTTATTCTTTTTTTTGCTCCATGCCTTGACATTGTCCTTCCTGAACCGTGTGCAGTAGAGCCAAAGGTCTCGGCAAGCGCCTTGTTTGTGCCGACAAGCAGGTAAGAACCAGTCTCCATAGAACCTCCGATAATTACAGGCTGCCCGACCAAACGATAGGCTTGAGGCAGGTCGGGTGTTTCAGGGCCAAAACTCCTTGTGGCGCCCTTTCTGTGGACAAGCAGTTCCACCTCTTTTCTGTCTACCCGATGTTTCTCTCTTTTTGCTATATTGTGCGCAACGTCGTAAACGACTTTCATCCCAAGCGTCTCTGGAGATTTGCCAAATAAGTCTCCAAAGACCTCGCGCACCCTGTGTGTTATGATCTGCCTGTTAACAAACGCCGCATTTGCGGCACATGCCATTGCCTTATAATAACTTCTGCCTTCAGCAGAGTTGAAAGGGGCGTATGCAAGCTCTCTGTCTCTTAATGTAATCTTATACTTATCCATAAAAGTGTCAAAGGACTTTAAATAATCAGTTGCCACCTGGTGGCCAAACCCTCTTGAACCGCAGTGTATCATAATAACAATCTGACCCTCGAAAATATCAAATGTTTTAGCGGCCTCACGGTCGAATAT
>JALXFI010000158.1 GCA_027069035.1 bacterium | reverse complement strand
CCTCAATACGACATCGTCTTCGGCAGGAGGGAGTTCTGCCGAAGGGGCGCTTCCTGATGCGCTAAGGGCTCTTGAGGAAGGTATTGAGCAGAAGGCGCTTTCACCCGCAATGGATATAAAGAAGAGAGTGGTGGAGCTGGTCAAGGAAAATCCAAAACAGGCCGCCCAGATATTAAAAACATGGGTAAAGGAGAAATAAAGATTGGCAGATAAGGATAAAAGTATAAATGGCGCCGAAAAGGCCGCAATACTCCTTTTAAGTCTTGATGAAGATGTGGCATCCGAAGTCATGAAGCATATGGGGCCTACCGAGATACAAAAGATAAGCGCTGAGATGACCAAGGTGGAGGAGTTGCCTAAAGAGAGGCTTGAAACTGTTGCCGGTGAGTTTAATAAAGAGATCGGTACGGTCATTAGTGTCGGAGGAAGTGAATATGTGAAGAATGTCCTTACAAAGGCGCTTGGACAGGACAAGGCGGATGCAATAATAGACAGAGTTGTGGAAGGTGTCGAAGGCGGCGGGCTTGAAGCCTTGAGATGGATGGACCCAAAGGTGGTTGGCGATATGATAAAGGATGAACACCCGCAGACGATAGCCGTTATTATATCTCATCTTGAACCGGAACACGCAAGCAGCGTGCTTGCCTGTCTAAATGCAAGGCTTAGAACCGATGTGCTTTTAAGGGTTGCCACTATGGAATCCATCTCCCATGAAGCAATGAAAGAATTGGAAGAGACAATAAAACAACAACTCTCCGGCGGTGTTGCAATGCATAATAAAAGCCTTGGAGGTGTAAAGATCGCCGCAGAGATACTTAATCAGATGGATTCAACAAGCGAGGGAGAGATAATCTCTGATATAGAAAAAGTAAACGGTGAACTTGCCGCAAAGATACAGGAGCAGATGTTTGTATTTGCCGACCTTATAAAGGCCGATGACAGAGGCATACAGGAACTTTTAAAAGAGGTCTCGTCGGATCAGTTGGCTGTTGCCCTTAAGGTGGCGGATGATGCATTGAAGGAGAAGATATTTAAGAATATGTCGGAAAGGGCCAGAGATATGCTGAAGGAGGATATTGACACACGGGGGCCGATGAAGCTTTCAGAAGTCGAAGCTGTGCAACAGGAGATTATAAAAACGGCGCGAGGACTTGAAGAAGAGGGCAAGCTTGTTATCGAAGGAAAGGGTGGTGAAGAAACCCTTGTCTAAGATACTTAAGGCGGATTCCGAGGTGTTTGCAAGTACAGAGACTAAACCGCTTTTATTGAACTCTGTTTTTCCTATGGAAGAAAAGGGCGGTGACAGACGTTATTTTGTTGAGAGGGAGGCCTATAAGGATGGTTTTATATCAGGTGAAAAGGCGGGCATGGAACTGGGGCAGAAGAGGATAGATAAGTTGATTGAGAGAATGGAGTCTGTGATCGGTGAGATATCGGAATTTAAAGAAAATTATTATACTGATAAAGAGAAAGAACTGGTTGAACTTGTTATTGCGGTTGCAAGAAAGATCATACATACAGAGATATCTCTTAACAGGGATGTTGTGGCCAATGTGGTGAAGGCGGCAATAAATGCCTTAACCGCATCGGAACATATTGTAATAAAACTCAATCCTGAAGACCTTAAATTCCTTAAAGAAAAGAAAGGCGAAGTATTCAATAACATAAGAGGCGTTAAACACTGCGGCATTGAGGAAGATTCTCAAATATGCTGTGGCGGATGTATTATAGAGAGTGACAATGGCGAGGTTGACGCAAGGATTGATGAAGGGCTTAAGGCGCTTGATTCAGCGATGAGAGAGGCATTGGGCAAATGAGTTTAAGGCTTCTAAAGGAGACGGTAGAGCATATTGAACCTATAAGGGTACATGGGAGGGTTACGAGGGTTGTCGGTATGGTGCTTGAAGGGGTTGGCGTAGGAATATCCGTTGGTGAGATGTGCCGTGTTTATCCTGCAGACGGAAGACCTGTAGTCTGTGAGGTCGTTGGTTTTAATGGAGGGAAGATATTCCTTATGCCTCTTGGAGATATCAGAGGACTTGGTCCCGGAAGCCGAATAGTCAGGGCAGGACGTAAGGCTCGTGTGAGGTTAAGCAGCAATCTCCTTGGCAGGATTGTCGATGGAATATGCAGCCCGATGGATGGCAAAGGGGCTTTTGTCAGGGATGTCGAATATCCTCTCTACCGCAGCGCTCCGAACCCCCTTTTGAGAAAGAGGATTACCACCACGCTTGACGTCGGCATAAGGGTTGTAAATACACTTTTAACCGTTGGCGCCGGTCAGAGGCTTGGCAT
>JALXFI010000157.1 GCA_027069035.1 bacterium | reverse complement strand
GAAATCCCCTTGGCTGTGCGGCGGCGATTGCAAACATCGACCTGTTAACGGAAGACGGCTTTTTTGATGAGCTGCATGAAAAGATAGTTTTATTAAAAAATTGTCTTGAGAGATTTAACGTCCATCTGCATGTTGGCGAGGTAAGGCAGATCGGTCTTGTTGCAGCGATTGAACTCATAAAAAACAAGGCGACCAAAACGCCGTATCGGCTTAAAGATAGGACAGGGTTTAAGGTTGCAGAAATTTTACGTAAAAAAGGAGCGCTGCTAAGACCTCTTGGAAGTATCATAGTCTTGATGCCGCCTTTAAGCATAACAAAAAAAGAGATTAAATGGCTCACAGAACTTATCTATGAAGCCATTGATGAGGCAACTTTAAGTTAGTCACGTTTTTCTATGCGCGCTATAAGCCAGTAGATAACGCCGAGAATAAATATGGATATTGTAAAAAAATACTGCCTGCCGACACCTTCTATTTCCTGAAAGGATGATATAAGCAGCTCCCTTATAAAAGCCACAAGGGCAACCCCTACAAAGACCTTTATTTCGAATTCTCCGCCCCTTAAGTGTTTTATCTCCGTGTCCAAAAGCTCTATCATGACCCAGAGGATGAGCAGACTGCCTATTGCACTTATAACCCCTTCAGAAACATTTCCTTCAAATATATGGCCGAAATCTAAAACAAATTGTCCTATGACAAGGAAAGAGATGAAAATAAGCGCTATTACAAGTATAAGATTAAGGCCGTATGTAAATCTTTTTGCAAACTCTATAAGGAAACCTTCAAAACGATATGATACAAAAACGGTTCTAAGTTCTTCTTCCCTGTAAAATGATGTAATTGAATCAAGATTTAAGTCTATCATCTTGTTAACTGATGTTATGATACCTGCAATATCGTCATCTTCAATCTCGTTTTCTATAGTATTAATTGTAAAAGTACGGATAAAATTCATTGCACAATGGATATAATGTACCTTTACCCCTTCTTTTACATGTCTATTCCCTATCTTCTGCAGGTAATGGAGATACTTGTTATTGTACTGGCCTGAAAATAGTTTGATAAACCATTCCTGCGCATATTTTTTATGACTTTCCTTTATATCTTTATTATGAAAATATTTGGCTGTTTCTTCCCGGGACAAGATAAATTCAACCAGACCGTCAGCCAGAGATTCTTTATATTGTTCCATAACGGGCGCAATGGATTTAAGGTTTTTTATGTCTTCAACGTTGATCTTGTAGGATTTTAGTATATTTTGCATATCATCCATACAAATACCTCTATCTCTTAAGGTTTATTAATCATTTAGATTTATATCATGACAACTTGCCAATCCCGACAGTTATGATAAAATATCCAAAATTATAGCAGATTGTTGTACTCATTGCCACTTGATATTTGCACCCAAATCCCGATATGGCGGGATTTGAGAAACCAATACCGTTTCATTATATTTTATCAGGTCTATGACATGTTAAAATCCATATTTATCACAGGCACGGATACAGGCGTTGGAAAGACGTTTATTACCGCAGGACTTGCCCTTGCCTTAAAAGAATGCGGCATAGATGTCGGTGTTATGAAACCCGTTGCCTCGGGATGTATCAGAGAAGGTTTTAATCCTGTTTCTGAAGATATAGTATTTATTAAAAAATTGACAGATATAATGGATGAAACCGAACTGGTTAATCCTTATGCGTTTAATGCCCCGATAGCGCCAAGCGAAGCGGGTAAAAGGGAAGGAATAAATGTTGATTTTAAAAAGATAAAAAGGTGTTATGATGAACTTGTTAAAAGACACTCGATCCTTCTGGTGGAGGGAGTGGGCGGTCTTTTAACGCCTATAACTTATGATAAAACCGTATCAGACCTTGTAAAATATATCGATCTTCCACTTGTAGTGGTGGCGGATAAAAGACTTGGCGCCATAAATCACACGCTCCTTACACTTTCGGCAACAAAAATGTGTAACTTGAGTGTAAAGGGTATCATAATAAATTATACAGAAGCCGATACAAGTTCGGATGATACGGGTGTTGTAGAAGAGATAAAGAGATTAAGCTATGCGCCTGTTATAGGTATTGTGCCTTTCTGTAGCGATACGGATGGATTAGCTAAGGTTTTTATGGAGCATGTCGATTTAAAATATATCTTAAAACCATAAAAAAAGAGAAAAGAGGGTTTGATTTTAATCGAAATAGGGTATATATAATATTCACATAAAGCGAGCCCAAAATCCTGACTCTGTTTCCGAGAGCAGGAATATTTGTGACAAGGAGGCTTTTATGCAAAATGGAGAGATGATTATGACGGATTTTTTTGCCGGACTTGAGGGTGTTCCCGCCTCTAAATCAGGGGTAAGTTTTATTGACGGCGAAAAAGGGATACTTGAATACAGGGGCATACGAATAGAGGAACTGGTTAAAAAAAGCAGCTTTATAGAGGTTGCCTATCTTCTTATATTTGGTAAACTTCCAACAAAAAGGCAGCTTGATAAATTCGATTCCGATATAAGATTTCACAGACGGATAAAGTACAGGATAGTGGATCTTATGAAGACTCTTCCGGAGCGCGGTCATCCTATGGATGCCCTCCAGGCTACGGTTGCGGCACTTGGAATGTTCTACCCCGCAAAGGAAATAAGTGATGAAGAGACAAATTACTGGTCTATTGTAAGACTTATCGCAAAGCTTCCGACTATAGTCGCCGCATTTGCCAGAATGAGATATGGAGATGAAGCCGTGCGTCCAAGGGATGATCTTAATCATACGGAAAATTTTCTTTATATGCTTACGGAAACCCCCCCCGATCCTTATATGGCAAAGGTTCTCGACACATCGCTTATTCTCCATGCCGAACATACGATGAATGCATCGACATTCAGCGGCCTTGTCACCGCCTCAACACTTGCTGACCCTTATACCGTTGTGTCATCTGCCATAGGCACACTCACAGGCCCTCTCCATGGCGGCGCAAACGAAAGGACTGTTGAGATGTTAAGAGAGATAGGGGATGTTGGCAAGGTAAAGGATTATATTGAAGAAAAATTAAAGAAAAAAGAGAAGATCATGGGCATGGGACACAGGGTTTACAAGACCTATGATCCAAGGGCCAGGGTTTTAAAGGACATAGCAAACAAGATGCAGAAAAGATATAAAGACATAACCCTTTTAGAGATTGCCGAAAGGATAGAAAAGGTGTCTTCAGAGAACCTTAAAGAAAAGAAGATATATCCGAATGTCGATTTCTATTCCGGCATCATATATGATAGGATGGGGATAGAAACTGATCTCTTTACGTGTGTGTTTGCCATGTCAAGGGTTGCCGGATGGCTTGCCCACTGGCTGGAGCAGTTAAGCAATAACCGGATATTCAGGCCGTCGGCGATTTATGTAGGCAAGCACAACCTCAATTATAAGCCTCTTAAAAACAGAAGATAATAATCGGGGCTACATTTTAGATGAAATCAACCCCTTCAGTGTTTTATGCGGTTAAAATGTCTTTAGGTCTTTAGTCTTTATCGTCTTCTCCGTCTTCGCCGTTTACCCCTTTCATGGCATCTCCAGCAGTCCTGCAAAGGGAAAGATACCTTTCCGTGGCAGCCTCCGCAAAACCGCCCTTTAAGATTTTCCCCCATGCTGAAATGTGTTCCCTTCTTTTTTATATCGAAGATATCGGGGTGACAGTTTTCGCAGTCAAGCCACGGGAGATGACTGCTGTGGAGAAACTTGGCGGGCGGTATCATCGCCATCTCCGCCCTTAAGTAAAAATCTTTATCAAACCGGACTCTCTCTTTGGGATTGTCAAGTATGGAATCCTTTGGATGGATAACCCCATTTTTTATTGCCTTTACCCAGTCGACACCGTTTCCATATTGGTTTGGGGGAAGCCCCTTAAGTACAGTAGAGATATCCGGTTGTGATCCTTTATTGCCATAAGAATGGCATTTATCGCAGTTCTTTGTGTCGTTTGTTTCGGGCGCAAAGGCCTCTTTACCGTTGTGGCATGCCCCACAGAACCTCCCCCTTTTGTTGTCCCTTTCCCTAACTTGGGTAGCGTTTGCATACATCATAAAGTAAAGCTCACTGTGACATACCCTGCATGTATAGGACTTTCTGTGTGTCCAGTGCCTGAAGACGACGGGTTTCATGCCCTTCTTTGTCGAGTAGTTATCCATTACGACATCGCCGTACTTATCCTTTGAAGGAAGCGGCGGAAAATCAAAATACTGACTCAACCCGCTCCTTACACTTGACAGAGACATTGCCACAAAAACTAATAGAAGACAGAGAAAGAATGAATATTTTTTCATTGCAACTCTCCCACCTTGCTATGACACCTTGCGCAATCATAAAGAGGAAAGGAGACCTTTCCATGGCAGGCTCCGCAGAACTTTCCCTGGAAATTTTCTTCCATCAAAAACTTTGTGCCTTTCGCTTTTATGCTGAATATATCGGGATGACACATGTCACATCCATTCCATTTGGAGTGAAGTTTGTGTTTAAAGATTACGTCCGGCATCTCGCTGAATTTGGGTTCAATAGACTCTTCCGTTTCAAGCTTTATTTTTGGTTTGGGAACAGTAAAACCCTTCAACTCGTCTTTTGGGTGTATTACACCCTGATTTAGCGCCAACACCCAATTTACCCTGTTCCCATATACATCCTTTGGAAACCTGTCTGTAAAGTCAAAAAAATCCTTATTTTGAGGTATATTTTTATCAAACGAATGGCATCTGTCGCAGTTTTTTTCTTCCTTGCCGAAGGGTTTTTTCTCAACACGGCCAAAGGCCTCTTTGCCGTTATGGCATACCCCGCAGTAGCGGCCTTTTTTGATATCGGATTCCTTTACCCCCGTACCGCCTGCCTCCGTTGCAAAACCGATGTCCACATGACAGACCTTGCAGGTATAATAACTCCTGTGAAGCCAGTGGGTAAAGACTACAGGGCTAACGCCAGCGGTCTCAGAGTAGTTGTTCATTACAACGTTTCCATATTCATCCGGCCTTACCCTCTTTTTCATAAGCCCCCTCTGCTGGGCAAGCAAGACACCGTAACCAAAGACAATAGTTGCAGTAATTAAAAACAGAACAAAACTTTTTTTCATATCCTCCTCCTTTCATAAATTCAGTATCTTTAACGTAAAGCCATGAAACGCTTATTTGTTATACAAAGCCTAAGTATCCCCAGAATGTCCAATGATGAACAAACTAAAGTCAAAATGCTTATGTATCATTAAGTTAACGCAAAAGGATAACCCCTGTGACAACCATAACTATACCCACAAGCTTTGCAATTGTCAACTGCTCGCCAAGAAAAAGCACTGCGATTATAAGGGTGGTAAGGGGATAAGTGGCGGATATGGGTATAACTACGGACGCCTCACCGCTCTTTAATGCGGTATAGAGGCTGAGCTGGCCGAAAAAGCCGGCGATAAGTCCTCCAAGAACAAGGAATAAAACCGTTCTGAGCTCAAGCTGGTTAGAAATAGCGTTTGTCTTGCCTAAAAAAAAGAGCCCTGCAACACCAAAGATTATTATGGGAATAGTCCTGACAATGACACCTACATAAGGGTCTATCTTGCCGCTTAACCCCACCTTTTCAAAGGCAGGCGCCATACCCCAGATAACGGATGTAAGTAATGCAAAGAAAAAAGACTTATTCACCGGAAAAAACCTCTATCCTGTCTCTTCCATTTTCTTTGGCCTTATACATGGCAATGTCTGCGAAACGTATAAGGTCATCCTCGTTCCCGTCTTTAATATCGTCTATAGACGATATCCCCATGCTCACGGTTATTTTAAACTTCGCCCCTTCGCGTTTAAATGTTTTTTTTCTTATCTTATCCATAAGTCTTTCTGCGCCGATTAACGATTTATCAATGGTTGTATGAGGAAGGAGGACAGTAAACTCCTCTCCTCCGAATCTGGAAACGATATCCACCTCCCTTACGGTGGCAGATATCAGATCGCTCAAACCCTTTAATACCTCATCGCCTGTCATATGACCGTATTCATCATTTATTTTCTTAAAATAATCTATATCCATCATAATGCACGTAAGCGGGTGCTTGTACCTTTTTGAGGTGGCAAACTCCCGTTTCAGGCTTTCATAAAAACGTCTTCTATTATACAACCCTGTAAGCGGATCGGTAAGCGCCATGACCTCTACCTTGTGAAGGAGTTCCTGAAGTTCTTCGTTTCTTTTACGCAGTTCATTCTGAAGGGATTTGGTTCTTAAAGTTGCATAAATCCTTGCCTCTAATTCGCGTTCATTGAACGGTTTAGGCAGATAATCGTTTGCCCCTATCTCCAACCCCTCAACCTTGTCAGAGATATCACTTTTGACGGTAAGCATGATAATAGGTATCTCCTTTGTCTCTTCATTAAGTTTCAGCCATCGGCAGACCGTATAGCCGTCCATATCCGGCATTACTACATCCAATAATATAATATCCGGAACTTCTTTTCTTGCCATGCTAAGACCCTTTATGCCGCCGTCCGCCCAGACCACATCATAACCCATATTATTGAGCACCTCTGTAATTTCCCTTGACTGAGATGGAGAGTCTTCTATTACCAGAATTCTTGCTTTCATACAGGACTGCCTCTAAATTTAAAAACTACTTCAATTTACTATATATAGCAATAAGATTTAATAATCAAGATTTTTTGAAAAATT
>JALXFI010000156.1:1910-6692 GCA_027069035.1 bacterium | reverse complement strand
GATTTGAAATTGGCAATACATCTTTAACTGCTGTGTTCTCGGCGATTTTCTTTCTCACCGTACCGGTTATGTACGCCTCAAAAGAAAAATCGCCTGCGGCCTTGCATTTAAAGCGTCTTGCCAATTTACCCAAAAACCTATCTCTGTTTTTGGGTGTAAAAACAATCTATTAAGTTTTTTAGAGAGGGACAGATGTTAGTAAATCTGTCCCTTTTTTATATGCAATCTGTTTTTTTTGTGTGAATTCCGGCGCTTGTTTTATATGGTCCCAATATTGCAACTATTATTAATCTGAATATGGATTCCCCATAAGAAGATGTGTGGTTAGTGATATGTAGAGTGTAAATATCTGTTGTGAATGCAGAATCATAGATTTGCATTCTGCCTTTGATGTCAAATATTTGAATAGACTGTTGTGATAATTGCCATTGCAGGAGAGTGAATGGAAGTAGAAAAAGAGCTTAAAGGGTTTGTAAACAGGTCGCTTGGCCTTTTAGAAAAATACGGAATTTTTAGTGTTGTCGATTATCTGAAAAATCTGCTTTTGGAAGGGGGAAACACTCTTAAAAGGGATGTTATATATATCTCATTGGCTATGCTTCTTGTCAGGGCGGGAAAGCACAACGAAGCATTGAGGTACATAGATAAAACTGTGATGTTTTCTGATAGTGAGATTGTCAGACTTCTTAAGGCGGATATCGCCCTTGCCTGCGGCAACTACCCTGCTGCAAATTATTTTTTCCGTGAAGTTTACGGCGATAATTTTAACAGCTACTTTTCTCCCGACAATCCGAATTACGCAAAGGCAAAGGCGCTGTTTTTTTGAACTGAATGGAGGGAGGATGACTTAATATGTTCACGGAACTAAAACAGAAGAATGAAGAACTAATGAAAAAGGAGATGAAAGAAAGGGTTGATAGGGTCAAGTCGTTTCCTCCTACAATTGGAATAGCCCTTAACAGGACATGCAATGTATCTTGTGTTTTCTGTCTGGTGGGTAATAAGAATAACGACATGATAGACTGGAATCATCTGCAGAGGATGGAAAGTATTTTCCCATATCTCAAGAATGTGACTCTTTCAGGCGAAGAGGTCCTGCTTCATCCGGATATTTGGGAGATTTTTGAGTATTTTTCAAGACATGGCATATATGTCAATTTTTTTACCAATGGCAAACTCCTTACCGAAGAGGTATCCAAAAGGCTTGTAGAACTGGATATCGGAGAGATGCATTGTTCATTTCACGGAGCTACGGTGGCCACATACAATTCAATTGTCAAGGGGGCGGACTTTGATACCATAGTAAGACAGCTTCTGTATCTTAAAAAGCTCAGGATAAAAAGTTCCAAGACAATCGGTCGGCTCCCGGGACCGGCTCTTTCATTTCACTATGTAGCTATGAGGCGGAATATCGAAGAACTCCCAAAGTTTCTTGAACTTGCCGCTCACCTTGGGGCAAAAAGTGTGCTTGTTAAGTATATGATGGTCTTTGAACACAACAGAGGGCTTGATACATACAAAAGGAGCGTCAGAAGACTCTTATCCTGTGATATGGCGGAGAAGGTCGAGATTCTGATAGATGGAAACAATACGTATGATCTTGCAGAGCTTATGAACAGCTACCTTGGATGTCTGTCACAGATGGTATAATTTATAAATGAAGGCGGAGTTGGTTGAAACAGGGGTTTTGGTAATCGGCGGCGGCGCTGCGGCTGTGCGTGCGGCGCTGTCCGCAGGGGAAAGTGGGGCTGATGTAGTTATTCTAAGTTCCGGTCACGCAGGAGCGAGCGGTTCAAGCTTTGTCAACATTAATGGAGGCTGGGGCATGCAGGCTCTTGTGGGAGACGAGAGAACCGAAGATAATCTGGAGCGTTTTTTTATAGATATTGCGGATGCAGGGCTTGGGATGGCTGATGAGAAACTTGTCCGCATACTGGTTGAAGAGTCTGGCGAGGCTTTTGAGGAACTTGTCAAATATGGGATGAGGTTCAGGAAGGATGAGGCAGGAAACTATCTTAGGGAAAAAGGCTGTTTTAGCCATGAGAAAAGGGCTTTTATCTCATTTAGCCGGCAGAATATAAGAGATACATTTGCCACCATGCTCCATGCATCCGGCGCAAGTGTTATTGAAGGCACAGCGCTTAGACTCATGGTTTATGAAGGCAAGTGTTATGGGTGTCTTGCACTGAACAAGGCGGGAGACCCTGTGTTGATAAAGAGCAGAGCAACTGTTCTTGCAACAGGCGGCGGAGCGGGGTTGTTTAGAGATAATATTGTATCCGACGGCCTTTACGGAGAGGGATATGCGCTTGCTCGGGAGGCAGGGGCGGAATTGGTTAATATGGAGTTTATCCAGTTTATGCTTGGTTGGAGAGAAAATGGAAAAATCGGCTTTATATATCTTGATGAGCTTGAAAAGGAACGAGCGTTTATTGGAGTTGAAGATGAAGATGTACTTGAGGAGATTTTTCCCTGCCCGGAAGAAAAGATAGATGCTGTAAGGAAGCGGTTATCCCATTACCCCTTTAGCTGCAGGGACTTATCGTGTCTTATTGACAGGGAGATTGCCGTACGTAGGGGTATAAAAAATGTGAGACGTCCTGAAGCGGAAGTTTTCCATCTTGCCCATGCATTTAACGGCGGGGTGCGTATAGATGAACACGGCGAGAGCACACTGTCAGGGCTTTTTGCGGCGGGGGAGGTCGCCGGAGGAATGCATGGCGCCGACAGGATAGGAGGGGCGATGATTACCGCAACTCAGGTCTTTGGGAAGAGGGCGGGACGATCTGCCGGAAAAAGAGCTGTAAATAAAGGGGAAGAGGCCTTACCCGATTTGAAGACGCCTTTATACAAAACATCATCTTTTGAACATGAGATAACCATGAAGATTGCAGATCTTCTATCAAAACATGTTGGCATTGTGCGCAGAGAAGAGGGGCTTAGACTCTGCTTGGATGAACTAAACTCAATGGATTGTGAATCCTTTTCAAGGGCATCTCTCAGGATTACCGCCGCCAAAATGATCTGCCGTGCAGCGTTTAAAAGAAGAGAGAGCAGAGGGTCTCACTTTAGGGAGGACTTCCCTGAAACGGATGACAAATATGCTAAACCTTTTATCTTGAGGAAAAATGGCTGAAGAAAGTATAGAGGCGCTTGCAAGAAAGAGAGCAGCGCGTATTACCAGGGAATGGTATCTTCACCCTGATTTTATAAAATACGGGCTTTATGACGGGGTTCATCTTGGTGAATGTGCCGAATGGGTTTTTTATCAGAGATTTGTAAAGGCGCTTAAGCATAGGCTTCTTAGCCCTGAAACGAGCAGGGTGAAAGGCATTGCTCAAGAAAAAAAGTGGCTTGCCTTAAAGTGGAAAAAAATATTTTCCTTGCCGCAAAAACCCATTGGTATGGATAAAAAGAAGTGTAAAGACAAACCTTATGCGCTCTTTTCGTATCTTCGAAGGAATTTAACTCTGGCAAAGGCGCTTTATGAAAGCGGAAGTTTTAATCTTGTGATAGAAAAAAGCGAGGAATCTGATCATGAGTATCTTAGGGCGTCAGGCATTGATTATGAGAACTTTAATAACTATTTAGATGATGAAATTAAAGAAAAGTACACTAAACGGACGAGCAGGCTTCTCCCATTGTGGCAAGGCGCCTTTGATTCACCTTCTTTCAGGGCGCAATTTGTTCTGGATGGCATAGATTATTTTAATGAAGTTAAAGATATCCTTGAAGACATATTTAAAGAACAATTTATATCGGCTATACTCTGTATAGAGGCAATAAAAAAACTTGCTTCAAGCAGAAACCTTTCACTTGTGATCCTCTGGATAGACTATTCTCCGGTACACAGGGCTATGTCTCTTTGCGCGCGCAACCTTGGCATCCCTGTGCTTCATGTGCCTCATTCTGTACACGGGGTCGATGTTATGAACGAAAAAATATGTGCTGACAGGGTTGCGGTGTTTGGAGAATATAGCCGCAGGCTTTATCTTGATAAAGGAAATAATGAGGAGAATATAGTAGTTACGGGAAACCCTGAGTGGGACAAGTTTTTCTGTCTTAATAAGATGTTGGATAAAGATGAATTATCTAAGAAATTTGGACTTGACCCTGAAAGGCCGGCAGTTATGTTTGCAACATTCTGGGATGCCGGCGCCCTTTATGTAAAGGATTCATCTTTTCTTGAAGAGTTTTACCGTAGCCTTTTAAAGGATTTTAAATATTTGAAAGAAAAACATGGTGTCCAACCTATCATCAAGATACACCCTTTGGACTGGGAACGGAGACCGTGGTACAGGAAAATAGCCGCAGAAGAGGGGATGGAAGACATCATTATTGAGTGGAAGTACGTAGAGGAGCTTCTCCTGCTGAGCGATCTTGTGATATGCAGGGGTTCCAATATAGGTTTTGAAGCCCTTCTCCTTGGCAAGGCCGTTATAAACTATGGCACACTCTTTGATGAGGATAAGGCTGTAATCGTAATAAATGATTTCAGACAGATTGGAGAAGTAATAGAAGATGCGCTTTTCAATGAAAAAGTTAGGAGAGAACTCTCAAAAAGGCGTGTGGATGCAATTAGAGAGTATAACCATGCAGATGACGGAAAGGCGACATTAAGGGTTATGAAGGTTATAGAGGAGATGACAGGCATAGAGGTTAAGCTGCCTCAAGATTTTGTGCCTTACTTTTACTATGAAGACACGGAAAGTGAAGTGGATTTGCATGAAGATATTGACACGCTCATTGAACAGGGTGAACTTACGCTTGCAAGAGGTGACA
>JALXFI010000156.1:0-1900 GCA_027069035.1 bacterium | reverse complement strand
TCTCTGTACTACGATCCTGACTCAAAACAGACACTTAAAGAGGCGGCGATGCTTTATTTTGAGCGGGGAATAGTTGAACAGGCGGTCAAATTATTAAAGAGGATATTGGAGAAGGATCCTCATGATGTTGAGGTATTAAATGATATTGGTGTTATATGCTGCAGTACGGGGCGCAAGAAGGAGGGAAAAGATTATCTCAAAAATGCCATACTTATTAAGCCTGACTATGAGGAAGCGGCATTAAATCTTGCAGATCAGGAAATAGGTGATGGTAATATTGATGCCGCAGTTTCTGTTTTAAGCGAATTTCTAAAGATTTCACCCGATAATGTCCGTATAAAAGAGATACTTGCATCATTTAACAGCGGGGTTTAAAAAAAAATGAATGTAACCCTTGTGGAGACAAGAAAAGGCGATCTTTCCATGAAACTCACCTGCGATGATGGTACAGAGCGGGCATTGCACAGCCTGTACGATCCGGTCGGAGAGGCCAAGAAGATAGTGGAAAATTTCTCTTTCAACGGTGAAGGTATTATAGTGGTGCTGGGGCTTGGTTACGGGTATCATATCGATGCCCTTATGGAAAGATATCCTATGGCAAGGATAGTCGTGGTTGAGGCGGTAAAAGATGTTTTAAAGATTAACATGGAAGAGGGCAGGCTTCAATCTATGAGAGATGCATTCTTTATTACCGGAAAAACACCTGAAGAGACACTTTCAGAGATAAGCCGCATTCAGTTTGATATGGGGTTTCCGCCTCTTGCCGTTTTTCCGCTTCCTTCAGCCCTGTCGATTAATGATGATTATTACAGACCTGTGTTAAACAGATTAAAGGCATCTGCATCAATTAGGATATGGGATAGGCTTAAGTATAAAAAATTTAAAGGAGAAAAATTAAATATACTCTTTCTTGACCTTGGATACTTCCTTTCATATGAGGTCTGCAGGGCTATCGAGAGACTTGGACATCGTGTTGTAAGATTTTCCAAAATGGTGAACCATGATCCAATAAACGATCTTATTGAGATGATACTAAATGCAAAGCCGGATTTTTTGCTTACCATTAATCACCTTGGATTTGATGAAGAAGGAAAACTTGCGGAATTTTTAAACTCAATAGATATGCCTGTTGCCTCATGGTTTGTGGACAGCCCGGAGCTTATAGTAAAGGCATTTAAAAATAATATTAAGCCGAATGTTTCCGTTTTTTCATGGGATAAGGCATATATGGAAGGGCTTAAAAGAATTGGTTTTGAAGACGTCAGCTATCTTCCGCTTGCGGCAGACGAAGAACTGTTTATGCCTCAAAAAAACTCAGCAAAAGTCTCAAAGTATAAGTCTCAGGTATCATTTGTCGGAAACTCTATGGTCGGCTCCCTTAAAGAAAGCCTTGCCATGGTAGAAAGAAGCATCCATCCCGTTGTTGATGCTATCTCTCATAAAATAGTTAATAATAACACTAAATTGAGCGATGAACTTAATGCATATTATAAAGACAATGACAACATGCTTCTATCAATGGAACCGATGGAAAGGATGGAGTTTGAGAAGGCGGTGATGAGAAAGGCGACTCTCTTGTACAGGCTTTCCTGTGTGGAGAAACTTAGGCCGTTTAAGGCAAGAATATATGGAGACAAGGATTGGAAAAAACTTCTTAAAAAAGGCTTTGAGTTTATGCCCCCGGTTGATTATTATAAAAAGCTTCCCCTTGTTTACGCTAATACAAAGATAAACTTTAATGCCACAAGTCTCCAGATGAATGAGGCGGCAAACCAGAGGGTGTTCGATATTCCGGCATGTGGCGGTTTTTTGCTTACAGACTATAGAAAATCCATTGAAGAACTCTTTCATATCGATGATGATATAATTGTTTATAAGGATAGAGATGAGATCGGTGAAC
>JALXFI010000155.1 GCA_027069035.1 bacterium | reverse complement strand
CCTGATATGCCGGTGGCGATCAATTTAAATGCAGGTATAGGGCGCGGTTTCAAAAGCGATATGGAAGGGCTTGTGGCATATCTCCGGGATGTCCTTCCCAAGCTGTTTGAAAGCAAGGAGTATAATGAAGAAAAGAGCCACATTATAGATGAAACAACCAAGGCTAAAGAGGTTCTCTTTCAGGAGCTTGTAAACAAGGGGCTTGAATTGGGATTCGCTGTAAAGGCCGACAAAACAGGGATAACCGTAACGCCAATGTATAACGGTCATCCAATCAAAAAAAACGAAATTAATACTCTTAGTCAGGAAGAGGTGCTAAGGCTTGAAGAAAAAGAAAAGCAAATACATGCGGAAACAAGGGATTTCCTTTCCAAGGCAAGAATACTGGATAAGGAGTCTGAGACAAGGATCGACGAGCTGAACCGGAGGTCTGTAAATTTTACCATAGAGACAAGGATAAAAGAACTTATAGATAAGTACGCCTCTTACGAGCGGGTTGTCAAATATCTGAATGAGGCGCATAAGGATATTTTAAGAAACTTTAAGGATTTTCTGCCTGTCGAAACCCCTCAATTCATAATACCTTTAACAGAATCCATTGGAGACAAACAGTTATTAAAGTACAGGGTTAATATTCTTGTTGATAATTCCCAGAAAAAAGGCGCGCCGGTAGTTGAAGAAACACATCCAACCTATCCCAATCTTATAGGGAGGATAGAGAAGGTGGCGCGCCTTGGAACGCTTCAGACGGATTTCAGCATGATAAAGGCAGGCGCTATTTTAAACGCAAACGGCGGCTACCTTATATTAGATATACTCGACCTTTTAAGGAACCCCTTTTCATGGGATGCCATTAAGAGGGTTTTGAAAAAAAATGAAATAACTATCGAAGACGTGGGCGAACTCTACGGACTTGTTACCACATCCGGGATGAAACCAGAACCCATCCCTGTTAAACTCAAGGTGATCCTTTTAGGCAGTCCATGGCTTTTCAGACTGCTTCAATTTTACGAGGAAGACTTTACAAAGCTTTTTAAGGTAAAGGCTGATTTTGATATGCAGGTTAAAAAAAGCCCTGACGAAGAGAACCGTTATGCAGGTTTTATTGCCCGCATATGTAAGGAATCAGGCCATCTGCCGTTCAATAAAGGTGCCGTTGCAATGCTTATTGAGCATTCAACAAGACTGGTTGACCATAAAAACAGGCTCTCTTTGCGTTTTTCTGATATAGTAAATCTGATACACGAGGCAAACTTCTGGGCATCTAAAAAAGGCAAAAAAGTAATAGATAAGGATGATATTTCAAAGGCGGTTGAAGAAAAGATTTACCGGTCAAATCTGCTTGAAGAGAAGATACAGGAAGCAATAGATGAAGGCACTTTGCTGGTTGATACGGATGGAACAAAGGTGGGACAGGTTAACGGCCTTGCGGTATACTCCCTGGGAGACTATATGTTTGGCAGACCGTCGCGCATAACCGCACGAACATTTCTTGGAAGAAAAGGGGTCATAAATATTGAGAGGGAGGCGGATCTCTCCGGCAGAACCCATAATAAAGGGGTTTTGATAATAAGCGGTTATATTGGGGGGCATTATGCCCAAAAGTATCCGCTCTCCCTCTCTGCAAGCCTTGCCTTTGAACAGAGCTACTCCGGGGTTGACGGAGACAGCGCATCTGCGGCAGAGCTCACAGCTATTATTTCAAGTCTCTCAGAGGTTCCGATTAAGCAATCTTTTGCAGTCACAGGCTCAATAAATCAACATGGAGAGATACAGCCCATAGGCGGGGTTAATGAAAAGATAGAGGGGTTTTTTGCCGTGTGTAAGAACAGGGGGCTGACGGGAAAACAAGGGGTGATAATACCTGAAAGCAACGTCAAACATCTTGCATTAAAGGATGAAGTGATAGATGCGGTTAAGAAAGGGAGTTTTCATGTTTATTCGGTAAAGCGAATAGAGGAGGTTATTGAACTATTGACAGGAAAGCCTGCCGGAGACAGGAAAAAAGACGGCACTTTTCCTGCTGGAACAGTAAATTATCTTGTGCAGAAAAAACTAAAGGAAATGAATGCAGCGCTTAAAAAAACCAGCGGTAAAAAAGAGGAATAGAGGAGACTGTTATGAATAAACCAAAGATTGGTGTCGTTATGGGCAGCGATTCAGACATGCCGGTTATGGAAGAATCCATTAAGATACTGGAAAAGTTTGCTATCCCATATGAAGTAAGCGTAGCTTCAGCCCATAGAACACCAAAGAGGGTTAAGGACTATGCAGAAACTGCTTCAAACAGCGGACTTGCCGCTATTA
>JALXFI010000154.1 GCA_027069035.1 bacterium | reverse complement strand
GCTTTTAGATAAAATGACTAAAAGATTAAAAAGAATTGTTAATGAGGAAGAAGATAGTGTCAGAGTTTATTCTTTATGTGGAAGTTGTGAAAAAGCGATTCAAATTTTTGGACAAGGGGAAGTGTCGGAGGATAAAGACGTCTATATAATATGACGGTTTTTAAGCATAAAAAAGAAGGATTTTAGTTTGCTAAAAGATGTTTTATTAATGATATCTGTATGTTAAGTAGACTCATGATAAGCCCCTAAAATAAGGGTAAGTTATTAAAATGCGGCAACATACTGTTTATACAGAATTATTAGGTATTTTGACAGTGAAGAAAGGAGGCGAAATTATTGAAAACAATTATCAAAAAGGGAGGTTATGAATTTAGGGGGTGTAACATGTTTATTTTAAAAGGGAATTTGGGGCGACAGTTGGAACATAAGACCTGATTTAGAAGGGATTGCGACATTAGGAGATGACTCAGGGGCAATCCCCAAAAATTCAAATAAGTTGGAACATAAGACCTGATTTAGAAGGGATTGCGACCGAATACTGGCTGGTTCTTCCTTACAAATTTCTTTTTTCATTGTTGGAACATAAGACCTGATTTAGAAGGGATTGCGACTATTTCGATAAGCGTTGAAAGAGGGATTGTAATAAGTTTTCCGTTGGAACATAAGACCTGATTTAGAAGGGATTGCGACTGAAAGATGATGGGCTACCCATTGAGAAAGAACTATGCCTCGTTGGAACATAAGACCTGATTTAGAAGGGATTGCGACCAAGATACGCTATGCAAGAAAGTCCAGAAGCATTTTTGTTGGAACATAAGACCTGATTTAGAAGGGATTGCGACCCTTTCTTCTTCTTGAGCATCTAAAAAAAATTGATTACATTCGTTGGAACATAAGACCTGATTTAGAAGGGATTGCGACAATGTCTTGTGATGCGCGCTCCGCGCTGCAATCATAAGGTTGGAACATAAGACCTGATTTAGAAGGGATTGCGACAAAGAAGAAAATATTTTTTCGGACAGATACATTCTAATGTATAGTCGTTGGAACATAAGACCTGATTTAGAAGGGATTGCGACGAATCTCTGAAGCTTTCGTTGTCTACCAGAAATTTAATTAACCGTTGGAACATAAGACCTGATTTAGAAGGGATTGCGACCCTTCGGCATGCGCCGTAACCGACAGCATTGTCTCCTCTGTTGGAACATAAGACCTGATTTAGAAGGGATTAAGGGGCAATTGTAGATTGTCAACACTTTTGACCCCCTGTATGCAAATAAAATTGACCCCCTTTTACCGTTTTAAGAACGGTCTTATTAGAAGTTTTAAATTTGTTATTTTTAACCAAATCATTCAGTTTGTTTTTTTTAGTTTGTTCTTCAGTCTGTAGCTTTCACCGCTAATGTAAAATATGCTTGCATGATGCACAAGCCTGTCTATTATGGCTGCTGCTACAACATTATCTTCAAACACCTTGCCCCAATCATCAAAGTTGTAGTTACTTGTAAGGATTATAGAGCCTTTTTCATATCTCATCGAGATGAGTTGGAAGAGGAGATTGGCCTGTTCTCTTGTTATGGGCATATAGCCAAGCTCATCTATTATCAAGAGGTGAAGTCTTGAGTAAAACAGGAGTCTTTCTACAAGGTTTCCCTGTCTCTTTGAGAGCATAAGGTCTTCTATAAGTCCCTGTGCCGTCATAAAGAGCACCCTTAGTCTTGATGTACATGCCTTTATCGCAAGTCCCACGGAAAGATGTGTCTTGCCCACTCCTGGAGGCCCGAGGAATATCACATTAGCCTTCTGACTTATAAACTCAAGGCTGCTGAGTCTTATCACCTCTTTATCCTTGAGACTTGGCTGAAAAGTGAAGTCAAATTCTTCTATGGTCTTTATATAGGGCAGTTTGCTTTTTGCCATCTTTGCTTTTATTGAACTCTCTGTCTTCCTCTTTGTCTCTGCCTCAAGTAACAGGGCAAGGTATTCTTCATATATCAGATTGCTCTGTGATGCCCTCTCCGATAGCTCTCTGTACTCAGTTATCATGCCTTTTAGCTTTAATGCCCTCATGTGGCCTTCTATCTGTCTGTATAGTTCTGTCATATCGAGACCTCCTTTTCGGCCACCCTGTATTCTGAAAGAGGCCTCGTTATGGTTATTGATGAAGTAATATATAGGCTGTTTATGGTTTCCATAGGCCGTTCTTTGGGAGGAATGCTCTCAAGAAGCCTCCTTACGCTATTTTTGTGGTACGCTCCTATCTCTATGCACTCCCTTAAGGCTATGGATATGTCATCAATGCTATAGAAATCTGTGTATCTCAGGATTTCTTCTATATGCCGGTACATATTGGCTGTGACTGCCTTCCTCAGACCTTCTATGAAGACCTCTCCCTGTCCTTTGAATGTCTCTATGAATCTCCTGACCGATTCAGACCTGTATGCCTCTTTCTTCTTCCTGTATCCCTCGTTTATTTGTTCGTGCTCCGGATGTGTAGGCCTTATGCGCTTGTCTGTCAGTCTGATACCAAGTTCTGCTATGGGCTCGCCATCTATGGAATAAACCTTGAGCTTCTTGCCAAAGAGAGACTCTATCATCACCTGTTTGAGACAGTTTTTCATAGCTACAGGGTATAATGCGCCATCCCAGCTTATATACCCATCATTGCTTACCCTCCTTATCTCTTTTTTGTAAAGCAGGGCAGGCTCTACCCGAGGAATCGCTCTTAAAGCGGATTCCTCTCGTCTGAACCTCTCAGCAGGGCTTTCTTTCAGGTCGCTGTGAGGCCTCTCATTGTACTTTTCTGTGAATTCATGAAGAAGTTCGTCAAACCGAGACATCTCATCTACCTCAAGTCCCCTTAAAAGATGCTCCTGAATATAATAAAAGGGTCTCTCTACCTTCCCCTTTGTCCTTGCTCGATAGTTTCTGCATGGATTAGGCTCTATCCCGTAAAGTCCGCAGAACCTTAAAAACTCATCGTTATACCTAACAACACCCCCCTTGCTGTGAGTAATTACCATCTGTCTGGGATTGTCTATTACAATCTCCTCTGCAACACCTCCAAAATACTCTATAGCTCCTGCTATTGCCCTTATCACATCCACTGTAGTGATGTTTAAGGAACTGCAATAATACTTCTTTCTGCTGTAGCTTAAGACTACCTCATGGATATAAACCCTTACAGGTCTGCCCTCTATGGGTAACTCCCACTGCTTCCAGTCATACTGAAACTGTTTGCCAGGAGGGGTCTCTACCCTCGTTGTTGCTGCTTCCTTGATCCGAGCTTCTCTTCTCATACCGGATATATAACGATGCACCGTGGAAAGAGAGCCTTCATAGCCAACTCCCTTTAGTTCGTTGTATATCCTCGTACCTATGTAACCCTTCTTAAGCATCCCCTCTATAAGTTCCTTATAACTGTCAAGAACCCTTTCATATCGCCGTGCATGAAAGCACGGAGGAGTCTCACTCCTTAAATACTTCCTCACCGTGTTCTTTGATAGCTTCATCTGCCTCGATATCCCCTTGATGGACTCTCCCTTCCGACTCATTACCCTTACCTTCTGCCACTTATACATGCTTATCACCCCTCCTTCTCCTCCTTTCTCTTGTTTATTTGAAAGGAGATTATAGTATTTTAGAGGGTCATTTTTATATGACGATAAGGGGTCAATTGTATTTTACGATCTACAGGGGCAATGAAGAATTATGAATGATCAATGATCAATTAATCGGGAAAACGGTATTTCCAGTGCGGGCAGGAAGACATTCAGGCACAGAGGCAGTTACCATTGAAGGGAGTAGAAATATAAAGATTATGCAGGATAAGGGACGATTCAAAAAGAGGGCTTGTTGACTTTGTAGAATAATTTCTATATAATTTCCTATAGAGTTTATTGCGGAAAAAAGGAGGTGTTTTAATGGGCATTCCTACCAGACAGGCTAATTTTCTTTTACCTGAAGATCTGATTGATAAGCTGAAAAGGGCTGTCCCTAAAAGGCAGCAGAGCAAGGTTGTTGCGGAAGCCCTGAGAAAGGAGTTGAAAAGGATCAAGCTTGAACGCGTACTTGAAAGGAGCTTTGGCGCATGGAAGGATGAAGACCATCCCGAGTTGAAGGCAGGGACAGATGCTCGGATAAAAAACCTCAGAAAATCGGGCAGGACAAGCCGCACAGGATGAAGAGGGTAATCATTGACACGGATATCCTTATAAACTTCCTGAGAGGGAGGAATAAGGCAAAAGACTTTCTTGTCTCAATGGTTGAAGAAGCAGACCTTTTCTGCTCTGTTATAACGGTAGCTGAGATATTTGCGGGCATGAAGGATCACGAGAGAGAAAAGACAGTTGAGCTTATTGATAGCCTTGAGGTTATTGAGATTACCAGAGATATAGCAGAGAAAGCCGGTCGTTACAAAAGAGAAGAGAAGGGGCACACACTTGAACTTGATGACTGCCTTATTGCAGCAACAGCCTTTGTAGAAAAGGCATACCTCGCTACAGGTAATGGAAAACACTATCCAATGACTGATATAGATAAAATGATTGTGAAGGTGTGAACATATGAAGAATGAAAAAAATACTTGTATCCCTTGTAAGTGAGCAGACAATACCGAATATTCTCATGGCATCCCATTACAAACCGGATGTCTACTGGTTTGTATCTACAAAAAGGATGGAACAAGAAAGACGTACAGAGTTCATAGAAAATACACTCAGATTAATGGGGATAATAAATAATCATGAGATTAATAAAGTTATCGTTGATCAGGACTCTTTAATAGATTGTATAGATGTGATAGGGAGATTGGTTGAACGAACAGATGATAGTGTGGAATATATCGTCAATATAACGGCAGGTAATAAGTTAATGGCACTTGCCGCCTATGAGACATTTAGAGAGATAGGGCAGAAAGTTGTTATAAATTATATGCCTCTTTTAAGGAATGAATTTATACAGGTTTTTCCAAAGAAAAAGCCTTTAAAAATCTATGATATTAAGAAAAGACTTAATGTTGAAGAGTACCTCCAAAGTTATGGCTTTGAGATACTTAACAAGGATAAGGTATTTACAATGAGGGAGAATGCGCTTAGCAGAAGGGATACATCACAGTGGATAATGGACAACTATGAGAAACTCAAAGGAATGTTAGGTTTTTTCTACAAGAATCTAAGAATGGGAAGGGATAAAAAACAATATTCTCTCTCATCAGAGTTTGATAGGCATATCAGCAGAATTGAAGGTGTACTGCTCGATAAATTGGGGGTTCACACTAAGGCAAACCTCATAAGCAAAGAGTTGACGAAGGAGGAGACAATCTATCTAACAGGTGGTTGGTTGGAGGAGTATGTTTTTAATGAAGTTTTTTCTCTTGCACAAGAAGGTTTATTGGATGATGTAATGATAGGGATAAATATCAAGAGTATTAGTGGTGCAAAAAACGAACTGGACATCGCATTTGTAAAAGACAATCTGTTTTATCACATTGAATGCAAAAGTCTTGGAGATGAGGAGAGAAACCTTATAAGAGATGAGGTCTATAAAAAGGGTGCATTGTCAACACTGTTGGGTAAAGGTAAACGAAGGGCTTTTATTTGTACTACTCATAAGATTGTAAAAGAACATTTAAAAAACAGGGCAAAAGACTATGGAGTACGGATACTATCCATTAGTGATGTACGAGGATTAAGAGAGTTTTTAAAGGAAAGGTTAGGAATAAAATGATAAAGAAAACAGTTACAATTGATATATCTACTTTTTATCGGGACAACGCTAAACTCTCCGAGCTCAACAAATACATAGCAAAAGCCCAAGATCTTGCCGGCGAGGGCAATGATGTTGTCCTTACGGGTCAGGGACCAGTCTGGCTATATCTCAAGGTGGCCCATGCCCTTCATGGGAAGGCGCGCAAGCTCATATACCGCTCACCGGTTACAGGGGATGTGGTGATATTTGATCATAACCCGGCTTAAGAGTCAGGTGAGTATAATTTTAAAGGTGTGTGTTTGGCAATTAAGTTGTAGTCGCTGTCTTTATGGAGTAATTTGCACTGATATTCAATTGCAATCGTAGCAATTAAAGCATCTACGACAGATGCAGTTACACCTTTTCTTCTGAGTGAATACGCATAGTCGGCAGCTTTATGCCAATGGTCATCTATGATTTGAAGCTGGTGTATACCTTTAATACATTTGTTGAGTGCAGTTTTTTCCTTTAATGTACGACAACCTTGGATTAATTCTATAAGTATAGAGCCTGTAATTGCTGCAAGATTTTCATCCAGAAGGGTTGAAATTTGCGATTTGATATCGAGGTAACCTTTTCTGTCAAAGTGGCATATCCAGGCACTTGTATCTATTAGAACAAGAGATGAAGATTCAGGTACGGTCATGCCCTTTTACGCAATTCTTTAAGTTCATCAAGGGTAATGTCCAAAACACCGCTTCCTGCCATTTCTTTTAATTGCTGGCGGAGCTTTGATTTTACAAGGTTTTTAAGGGCAAGATTTACAGTTTCTTTTTTTGTTTTTAAGTTTGTCAATGACATGGCCTCTTTAAGAACTGATTCATCAATATCTATCAATGTTCGCATGGTTTAAACCTCCGGGTTATTTATATACAAAAATAACATATTTTATATATATAATCAAGGTTGCAATAAATTTATGACAAGGCAAAGTAGAAATGGAGACTTACAC
>JALXFI010000153.1 GCA_027069035.1 bacterium | reverse complement strand
GCTCTTTATAATACCCTACACTCTCTTTATGAGGCGTGCCGGCAATCGTCAATTTTACATCCGGCGCCTTTTCCCTTACATAGCCAATCGCATCAAGCAGAAGCTCAATCCCCCTGCCCGGCGCTATTCCGGAGACAAACCCTATCATCAAATCATCAGGGAGTTCCGAATATCTAAATAATGCATCGTCCGAGGCATTCTCTATCACATATGTCTTGCCATGGTATTTTTTTGGGTAAAGCTCTCTGCACGACTCGGTTACGGTAAATACATAATCACAGATATCGATGTTGTTCATAAGGGTCTCTTTTATGATCTCAACCTTTTCAGGCGCATCGTCAACCCGGTAGGCAGACCTCTGCAAAGCCCTGTTATCCCTTATGTCAAGCGCAAGCCTGAAACCCAATCTTTTAAAGAATTTTAAAAGCCTCGTCTCCCTCTCGTTTTCAAAAAGGACTACATCGTCACTTTTTTTAGTGATAATAAAGGCTAAGAGTTTAATGTAGTTTTTAGCCATGGACAGTGAGGGTGTGCGGAAATTAAAATCCGGCATTAAGACGGTCTTAACGCCGTTTTTTTTAAGATATTCGTGAAGCTTTG
This sequence comes from bacterium, assembly GCA_027069035.1. Classification (GTDB taxonomy): domain Bacteria; phylum Desulfobacterota; class GWC2-55-46; order S146-80; family JALXFI01; genus JALXFI01. Next base: position 6,104 of record JALXFI010000153.1, on the reverse strand, counting down.
CCGCCCTCACGCCCATCTTGAGCACCTTGCCCTCATCAGGGGTAAAAACAAGCATCCTCATTTAAAGCACACCTTAAAAACAGTCATATCTTTATTCTATACCTTTCTTAAGGATACTATAATATCTTCCAGCTTTCCGGCCTGTTGACACGGTCTAAAAAGTATTGTGTAATAGCCTCTATGTGTTTCCCTTTATTCTTTGAATCAGCCATTAAACCTCCCACAAAAACTTTACATGAATTTATACCTGATTAAGCGGCAGATGCTTTCAGTTTGCATGTCAAATGCCCATAACCTGAGATATCTTACAAAATATGTTTTATAATCCTCACTTCTTTAAAACAAAAACCGTATAAACGCACAACTTTCTTAATATCGGCATAGCAGACAATATCCTGTTGATTTTCTTTTTTCTTACACATTTCTCAATTAATCGTCCCAAAAGATACCTTTTAACCGCTAACGGCAGTTCAAATCCAACTCCATATTTTTTTTTAACAGTTAATCCATATTTATTATATTTATCGATTAGATATCTTATCTTTACAAAATCATTTTTAAACCATGGAATCCTATAGTAGGCATATTCCCTAAGGTGCTCAACGGGGTCAAAATAGATCGGTCTTTTAAACTTGTACATATCGGTATAACGGCTCAACGACACAGTCGGAATACTGATGATTGCGAGACCATCATCTTTAAGATAATACGATATGGATTTAATCAGGGCATCATCATCCTGAACGTGTTCAAGAACCTCTGTACACACAACAAGATCAAAGGTATTTTCCTTAAAAAGTTGAGTCTCAGCATAAGACTGAAGGAAGAGTGAAGATGTTGATGCAGATAAGATTTTTTGTTTTGCCCTTAAAAGCCTGGTATAAGCGATATCCATTCCAACTATTTTATTATGATTTAAGGAGAGATACGCAGTTACTCTGCCATCTCCACAACCGATATCTAAGACATTTTTTTTATTAACATCTTTCAGCAATAACTCAATCTTTTCGATCAGGAGAGATTGAAAAAAACCTTTCGCCCAGTAATTATCGGCATCACCTTTTTTTCTTGCCACATCCTCATAGTAATCCTTAATCTTCTTATCACTAAACCGTTTTTTAGAATCCCTCATAAACTTTCAACCTCTATTCTACGGCTTAAGACCTAATGCCTCTGATAGCATTAATGCTGTTTTGAATCAAGAAAAACATTTTGTAATTAAATAGCTTGTCAAATACATAAGCCATTATAATAAATACAGCTATACCAAAAACAGAGAATTTAAACAGGTCTAAAATATTATTTACTTCAAAAAGATTTTTTAGAAGATAAAGAGCAAAAATCATAACAAGTCCGCACAAGAAAGGAAAGAACACTACTTTCATAAACTCCTTTATTCTGCATTTTGTAAGCCTGATTGCTTCAAAACTAAAACCAAGAGCTGATATAAAAATACTTGCCAATACAACAAAGGATGTGCCCGGTATTCCAAATCTTACTGTCAAAGGGTATATAAAGACAAGCATAACTATAAACCTTACCGCCTGCCACTTTGTGCCAATTTCCGGCAAACCCAATGCCTGAAAAACAGGGCCGGTTGTTGATGCAATCGCTCGTAAAAGCCCTGCAAATGCAAGAATTTTTATTGCAGGCACAACAGGACTCCATTTGTCTCCTAAGATCAAAAGGGTAAAGTCTTCGGATAAAATAAATATCAGGAAAGCAGCCATAAAAGAAAGGAAACTCGTTAACTGCAAGACCTTAAGGTAAGACTCTTTTAGGCGTTTTATATTTTCCTGCATCTTAGCATATGCAGGAAAAGTGACCTGAGATATGACATGAGCGATCTCAGTTGTCGGAAGATTTGAAATCTTATAAGCCATCTGGTAAAAACCAAGCGCTGTAATGCCCAGAAATTTGCCGACCAGGGCATCGTCACCCTGGGTTACAAGGAATACGAGCATACTCGACCCAAAGACCCATTTGCCAAAATGAAAAAGCTCTCTTGCTTTTTCCATGTTGAGTCTAAAAGCCGGTCTGTAAGGATCTATTAAATAGCTCGTCAAAAGCCCCGCAATTCCCCCTGCTATAAGTCCCAAAACCAATGCCCAGACATTTTCAAGGATAAGTGCAGAGACAACCACAACAACAAAATCCACTGCAGAAATGCTGAGCTTATACAAAAACTGCTTATTAAATTCGAGATCTTTTTGAAAATAGACAACCTTTATATTGGTAAGCCCCCTCAATAAAATAGATGCGCCAATAACCCTTATTACTGGAGAGGCCTCCGGGGTATTGAAAAAAAACGCAACATAAGGCGCAGAAAAAAACATTACGGCAAAAATAAGCGCACTTCTTATTACGGAAACCGTCCATGCAGTATCGAGATAATCGGTTATGTTTCCTTTTTTCTGTATTAAGGCTGTCTGAAAACCCGTCTGGGAGAAGGTTTCAAGTGTGGAAATGGTAAGCAATGCAATGCCAAACAACCCAAAATCATCGGGCGAGAGAAGCCGCGCAAGGATAATGAGTCTTACAAATCCGAGCCCCTTTTCAAGGATTCTAAGGGAAAAGACCCATATCCCGCCTCTGACTACCTTTGAACCAAGAGATTCATCTGGCTTCTTTTTATTGCGCATTTTGAATGCATAATATCGTTTTTATCCAAAACATGTCAACCTTGAAAACTCCGGGGGTCAAGTCTATAATCTTGACAAAAAAGGTTGACTGCAACAAAAAAACCAAAACGCATAACAACCATTGAAACATTGGAGACACAGGCTCGCAGCCTCTTATCTATTTGCCGTATTTTTTTGTCTTTTATGGAAATGACCATCACCAATACTGCAAGTAAAACAATCCTTGCAGATATCTACTGAGGATTATGTCAACAAAAATGTTAAGGCCAAATCCCGCTATCGCGGGATTTGGTTTGGGTTTATAATAGACTAAGGTATGGCCTTTAGTGTATAATGTAAAATATAGAACCCAAATCTCACTATCGCGGGATTTGAAATTGGCAATACATCTTTAACTGCTGTGTTCTCGGCGATTTTCTTTCTCACCGTACCAGTTATGTACGCCTCAAAAGAAAAATCGCCTGCGGCCTTGCATTTAAAGCGTCTTGCCAATTTACCCAAAAACCTATCTCTGTTTTTGGGTAGAATATATCGGTTAAATTAAGACGGAGAGTTTTATCAGTTTATGGAATTAGCTAAAACTATGACATCAACACACAAAAAGCAGATACTTGCCGTTGACGATGAATCCCTTATAAGGACTCTGCTTTCTGACATATTAAGCCATGCAGACTATAAAGTCGATCTTGCTTCAAATGGAGAGGAGGCATTACAGAAATTAGAAGAAAGCACCTACGACCTTGTAATAACGGATATATCCATGCCTGTAATGGATGGTATGGAACTTTACTCCAAAATAATCAAGAAAGTCCCTGAATTAAAAAACAATGTACTCTTCATAACAGGGAATCTGGATTCAAAGGTTCTTAATTTTTTAAATGAAAATTCATGTAAATATATCCTCAAACCATTTAATATATCTGAATTGCTTAAGGAAGTTAACAACACATTAAAAGATGAAACCCGGCCTGTAAAGCCTCCCATGCATGTTGCCTCAAAAATCGAACCAGAAGTTAAGAAACAGCCTTCTGTAATTAGAGAGCATAAGAAGATTGCACAAAAAACCAGGTTAACTCCGAAGGTAAAAGGGGTATTGAAAGAAATACACTGTCCTGCGTGCAGTCAGACCTTCAACGTTGATACATCCAACTTGGAAAACCACATATCATGTCTTTATTGCGGCTGTCTTTTTGGTATGGAAAAATTAAACATGCGTACAGAAAGAAGAACAAACCGGAAGGGGTATTGCCTAATATTCGGCGACAGGGCAAGCAAAAAAACACCATTTGTTGCAAAAACAGAGGACATGTCGCAAAACGGCATGATGATAAGGTTTTCCGGTAAACCCTTAATCCCTGGGAATTCAATCAGTGTCTATATAAACGGATTGACCCTTCACAGAACCGTACAGGTTAAATGGTCAAAAGCCGAGAGTCCCATGGCATGTCTTGCAGGGCTTAAGTTTACAAAACCAATTCGAGTGCCTGAACGCCAAAACAAGAGACAAACTCAATATTTTTAAGATATTGCACTTTATAAATACAGCAATCTTAATCAAAAAAAGAAGAAAAGTAATAGAACAAATCAAAACTTATACATGTGCCCTTACCTTAAAGACAAGAACAATTATCGCAACAAAACTTATAAATGCGCCTGAATAAAATGTATAGACAGAACCAAAGTGATCCCATACCAGACCTGCAAATATGCCCGCCGGCAGGGTTGTAATGCCAATTATCGTATGGTATATACCCAATGCCGTTGCCCTTTTAGAAGAATCTGCCATATCCGAGACAAATGCCCTTGAAACACCTTCTGTAAAGGCATGAAAAAGACCAAAAAGAACAAAAAGCAGCCAGACCTGATATATCTTTGTGGCCATTGCAAACCCGAGCGATGTGATAAAATATATGATATATCCAGTAGTTACAACCTCTTTTCTTCCTATTTTATCAGATAATATACCTGCCGGATAAGAAAATAATAGATAAGATACATTATATACAAGATAGATAAGTGGAAGAAAATGCACAGACACACCGACCTCTTTTGCCCTTAAAAGGAAGAATACATAGCTGAAATTTGAGAATGTAAATATGGCAGAGGCGCCGAGAAAAAACTTAAACCTTTTATCAAGACCTTTAACAAGACTAAACTCAACCTTGTCTTCTGCAAATAACGGGTCTGGGCTTTGTTCTTTTACAAAAAACATGATGGTTCCAACAGCCAGCGCACCAGGCAGAGCCGATAAGAGAAAGACCGTACGATAAGGTTCGCCGGATACATAAGAAAAGATAAGAAAAGAGATAAGTGTACCCAGCACAGCGCCAAGATTATCCATAGTTCTATGGAAACCAAACGCCCTGCCTCGCAAATAGGTCTTGCTGTAGTCTGCTATCATGGCATCCCTTGCAGATGTGCGTATCCCCTTGCCTGTTCTGTCAAAAAGACGGAGAACTAAGACCATCTGCCATGTGTTTGCAAATGCAATCAAAGGCTTTGTAAAGGCAGAAAGGCTGTAACCCGCAAATACAATAGGTTTTCTTCTACCAAATCTGTCGGACAAATAACCGGAAAAGACCTTAAGAATACTTGAACTGCTTTCCGCAACACCCTCGATAAGACCTATCAATGATTTTGAAATCCCAAGCACATCGGCAAGGAAGGCAGGAAGGATGGGAAATATCATCTCACTTCCGAGGTCGGTAAAAAAACTAACCCATCCAAGACTTATTATGTTCCTGTCTATCTTTCGCATTATATAAAAGTCAAAGATAGGGTTCTGGTTTGGTGGCACAAAGATAAGAATAAAAAGAAAGGCAAAAAAATATGGGGTTAATCTGCATACTGATCCGGCACCAAAGAGGCTGCTTTTTCCTTTAACCTCTCCAGATAATCGGTATATTCAGGGTCCGAAGGATCAGGCGCCCATGGCGCAAAATCCTTATCACTTATCGGAACAAACGGCCCCTGTTTTGCTTCAAAAAACACGGTACCCGGGCTTAGTGACACTATCGTATGCCATGTATAAGAAGGTATCTCAACGCCCATGCACTCACCATTAGGAGAAAGAAGCGCAATATCGTCAATATTGCCGTCATCATTGAAGGTTACCACCGCCCCCCTGCCCCTTACACAAAGAAAAAGTTCAAACTTGTTAGGTTCAACATGTCTATGAGGGCGTATATAGGTGTCCGTCTCCATTGCGTTAAAAAACCGCTGAACCGCCTCATCCCGCGAGGTATGAAGGTTGTAGTTCATTCTTTTTCTGGCTGACGTCCTCGATGCCTCTACAAGTCTGTCAAGAAGTTCCTTTTTAAGAAGTATCATAATAATAATATATAAATAGTTGTTATTTGACAACTAGTGTCCCGTAACTTAATTTTATAAACTAAACCCAACTGGTGGTTTTTTTGCTTTTGCAAGAATCTCTTGTGATGTTTTAACCCATTTAAAAGGTTT
>JALXFI010000152.1 GCA_027069035.1 bacterium | reverse complement strand
ATACCGATCATCATCCCGGCCTGCCGGATATCGCCCACACATTTCAGCGAACGGAAATCCTCGAGCCGATTCGTGAGCTGCGCGATTTTCGGCTGAAGTCCCGCCGTCACCTGCCGCGTTTCAAAAAGTTCCAGGCTGGCCAGTGCCGCTGCGCAGGCCAACGGATTGGCCGTATAGGTATGCCCGTGAAAGAATGTTTTGAATTCACTGTACTCCCCAAGAAAAGCGCCGAACACCTCTTCTGTTGTAAGGGTTGCGGCAAGCGGCATATAGCCGCCTGTAATGCCCTTTGCAAGGCATAAAAAATCCGGCTCTATCCCTTCATGCTCACAGGCAAACATCATGCCTGTCCTTCCAAAACCTGTGGCAACCTCATCGGCTATAAAGTGTACCCTATACTTTTTACAGAGTTTATATATCTCTTTTAACAGCCCGGGAGGTGACAAAACCATGCCGGATGCAGCCTGAAGCATCGGTTCTATGATAAGTGCCGCAATCTCACTTTGGTGTCGACTCAGGATTGCTTCCAGCTTTTTAAGGCATCTCAAATGACATGATGGATATGACTTGTCGTCATTACACCGGTAACAATAAGGATAATCGGCTCTAAAGACCTTAAACAGCAGGGGGGCATACACACCGTGAAAAAGATCGATACCTCCAACGCTTACCGAACCTATGGTATCACCATGATAAGCGGATGTGAAGGCAACAAACTTTTCTTTCTTCTCTTCACCGACATGTTTCCAGTATTGAAACGACATCTTAAGCGCTATCTCTACTGCGGTGGAGCCGTTATCCGAATAAAAGACCCTTGTAAGCCCTTCAGGCGCAACAGAGATAAGTCTTTTGGCAAGCTCTATCGCCGGCACGTTTGAAAGGCCGAGCAGGGTCGAATGCGCAACCTTTTCAAGCTGTTCCCTTATTGCGTCATCGATCTCTTTTTTTCTGTGGCCGTGTATGTTGCACCATATTGAGGCCACACCATCAAAATAACGGTTTCCTTCTGTATCGTAGAGGTAGTTGCCGTCTGCATGAGTTATAATAAGCGGGTCGTATTCAAGCCACTCCTTCATCTGAGTAAAAGGATGCCATATATATTTTTTATCTAAGCCTTTAAGCGTTTTTTCTGCCATGGACTATTATAACCTCGTATGTGGCATATATATCCCTCGTTTGCCGATTAATGTCTCCTGTGCCGTAAAGTAAGGTATAGAGCTTCGCCATATTCTTTAAAATACGCCCTCTTGCAAGGCTTTTATCCCCATCTAAACGGGGGTTTCCTGCGCCAATGCCCTTTAATGTCTTCAGAAGAGCCCACATATCCGGGTAACGTCTTTTTTTCATGCAAGACACAACACAGATGTCTGCAAAGCCGCATTCATGCATGGCAGAGCGTAGCCTTTTCTTATCTAAAAACTCTACAAAAGACGGGAGCCCGTCTTTAAGGCTTTTTTCATGTGCCTTTTTATACGATTCCTTTAGTTCATTAAGGCTCCTTTTGCCGAGGGTGGAAAAGATAAATCGACCATCTTTTTTCAACACCCTTAAGGTCTCTGAAAAAACTCTGTTTATATCATCCGTCCACTGAAGAGCAAGGTTTGACACTGCAAGGTCAAAGGAATCTTTCCTGTATGGAAGATCCTCGCAGTCGCCTGTGGTAAAAAACGAATTTTCTTTGTACGATAGTTTCTGAAAAGATGTCTTTACCATAGGATGGGCAAAGTCACACCCAAAGATCTCGGCATCGGGAAACTTTCTGCCGGTCTCAATCGTCAAAAACCCTGTCCCGCACCCTATGTCAAGGACAGCGCGAGGCGGGCAGGGAGAGACAATTTGTGAAATAAGCTCCCCTGCAACTTCTTTCTGAAGCCCCCCATAGATATCGTAAGTAGACGCGCACATGGAAAAACTCCTTCTTACCCTTTTTTTTATCTCTCTTTTTTCAAATATATCTTTTTGGATTGATTAGATAATAGAAAGCGGCCTCCATATAGTAAATGAAATCTCTTTTGTTAATTTTAACAAAGGCCATAATGATACCGATGGCTAAAAAAGGGCTGGCCAAAGCCAATTTAAGAGCGGTTGGAAAACTCGGTGACAACCTGCCCAGCCCGTAAAAAACCACAAATGCCGCTCCGGCGGAACCGGCGATATAAATGGCCTGACGAAAACTTAATGGCCCGAAAATTTTATCTTCAATGTCTATAAATTGAGGAACTTCGTGTCTCATAACAAAACAGGTTATGCAAAGATTATGACATATCTCTAAGAAATTTTCCAACTTATTACAGTTAATTTTCAACACCTTACGG
>JALXFI010000151.1 GCA_027069035.1 bacterium | reverse complement strand
TTTATGAGGTGCCCCGCCTTGTTTCTATGCATTTTGTATAGAGATGATTTTTGTATAAATATGTGTTAATATATTTTTATGGTTGAAAAGAGAGATGAATCGTCTCTTGATACAAGGCTTTTAAGCGATGCTATAATTGAGTTAAACATATCAAGAAGAAATATATCCATTTATCCACGTGAACATCCTGCAGTAAAACAATCCCTTTCAAAGGCCTATGATTATCTGCAGAAATTACTTGAATTGAGAAACAGCATAAATCTTGGTATTGCAAAGGATACTATTGTAGTAGATGAATATTATCTGGACAAAAAAAATCCAGTTTTCCGTGAATTTGCCCTATACCTGAACAGGTTAAATATAGCCTATGTTACCTTTTTGTCAGGACTGAGCATGGATGAATTGTTTTCCTTCCACAAGATCCTGTCAGAAAATCCTTCAGAACTGAATGAGGAAGTTATTAATGAAAGACTGAAGGAAGAAGGGGTTAAACATATAAGGATTGGCTTTATAGATTACAGCGCCTTTGTAATCAGGGAGCCTTCTGATGAATATACTGGAGACAGTGTGCCTGATAAGGGGCTCTGGGAACGTTATGTATACGGACTTATCACCGGAACTATAAGAACTGAGGCAGTATCTGACAGGATCAGTCATCTTCCACCTGATAGACTGGCAGATATTGTGAACAAGATTAAATCCGATAATATGGACGATGAGTCCTATGATCGTGTAATAACCAGTTATATAAGAAGGACCTCTGAAAGGGCACTTTCAGGCAAGGATATACGGAGGCTTATGGATTTTATAAACAATTTAAAGCCAGCGTTAAAGAGGCAGTTTCTTAAGTCCACAGTACGTATTACAGAAAAGGACCTTGTAAATATGAAAAAAGCCCTTTCTGAATTGTCTGTGAACAGGATAATAGAGTTTCTTGATACGCTCAATGAGCATGCCATTGAACTGCCAGAGACATTGAGGAATCTTATGGACAGATTTGCTAAGGATGCGTCATTTTCCTTTGAACCTGTATTTGTTGGAGAGACTGCACTTGTGGATGACTTCTTCATGGATGATGAACTTGCAAGATTGTTTGATAAGGAGAATTTCAGTCTTTACATAACAGAAAGATATCAAAAGGATATTCAAAGGATAATAGATTATAATGCCGAAGAAAAAACAGTTGCACTTGAGAAAGTTCTCATAGAGGATATCTCAGAAGAGATTACCCAGGTCTTTTATTATGAAGATCTGATAGAGCTTGCCCTTGATGAGAATATCTCAATGGATGATTATGATGAAATATTGAAGAAATTAACCGAGTTGGTAGATGAGTTTATCAACACGGCAAGATTCTCTCATGTGGAGAAGCTTTTTCTTATGCTTGATGAAAATACACACAAGGGCAGATTTGTTGAGATAAACAATAAATGGAAAAACCATCTTCTTTCCCCTGAATTTATGAACAAGACTGTAGATTCCATCAGACTTCATGGAAGAGAGAATCGTGAAGAGATTGAAGGACTTGTTAACAGATTCGGAGACAGAATCATCCCTTATTTGATAGATGCCCTGATAGAAGAACAGTCACAGAGCTTAAGAAGGCTTCTTCTATCATTAATAATTCATTTCGGTAACAGGGCAATACCTTTTGCCATAAAGAGGCTTGGTGATGAAAGGTGGTATGTAAAGAGGAACATGCTTTACATCATCTCTGAATGTGGTGGAGTACAGGGGCTTCCCCATGTTAAACAGTACTGTCATCATGAAAATATAAAGGTGAGAGCAGAGGCACTGAAGGCCCTTTTGAGGGTTGGAGACAGATATGGCATACAGGTATTGAATGAGCTTTTGAACTCAAAGGTGGAGGAAGATATAGAACTGGCCATCAGACTTATAGGTTCCTTCAAGGTAAAGGAACTCCAGGGAAGGCTGGTCGATATGTTAAAGAAACATCCAAGGTCTTCTGTTGATTTTCATAAAAAGATTCCTGTAGTAAGGGCACTGGGAGAGATAGGTGATCCCTCTGTAGTTAAGTATTTGAAAGAGATCTTTCATTCAAGGAGTCTGCTTTTTAAAGGCGTTCTTGATAAGTTAAAGCTTGAGATTCTAAAGAGCCTCAAGAACTATCCTGTAACAGAGGATATAAAAGAGATGACAGAGACTGCCCTGAAATCCTCAAAGGAGGATTTCCAGAGGGAGGGTGCATATCTTAAAAGGACATTTTTGAGAAGTCAAGGATGAATGAAAAGATAAAAACATTGACCCATGCCATAATGTCTGCCACATCCAACTGTGCACTCTACTCAGAGAGCC